>NZ_DBEXAY010000282.1:0-3343 GCF_048170485.1 Victivallis sp.
TTGATACGAATCCGCATGCGGCCCTCGCGGGCCTTACTTGTCGGGCTTCGCCCGCCAACTCCTCAATCGCCGGAGCGGCTCCGCTCGACTCCGTTCGACTGCGTCGCAATCGCTCCTTGTTGCTTTGCGGAACGCAAAGCAGTCCTCTCACATGCGCTCGCGGCGCTGACCGCGCTTGGGCCCGCGAGAAGACCGGGACACTACGGTAATTCCTCTCGCGACGATGGGCGCCGGGGAATATGCGGCTCAGGAACGGCGCTCGTTGGAAGCCAGCTCCAGCGGATAATTCCGGTCGCCCGCAACAAACGTCGTGCTGGTCGGGAAGGCGAAGTTCAGGCCGGCCGCATTGAATCTCCGGAGAATCTCCAAATTGATCTCATGCTTCCAGCGCAGAAACTGCAGGTAATCCAGCGTCTGAAACCAGACGATCACACTGATGTTCAACGACCAGTCCTTGTAGTCGGTAAAATAGATGATCGGCGGCTGGGTTTCCATATTGAAACCGGGGTGTCCGTCGAGAATCTCATGCAGAATCCGGCACGCCTCCTCCATCTTTTCCGGCGTCGTGTCGTAGGTGAGTCCGATCGAAAACGGACATTTGATCGTCGGCCGCATGGCGATGTTCTCAATGGTTCCATCCGCCACCTGCCGGTTCGGCACGCAGAAGAGAAAACCATCCAGAGATCGAATCTGCGTACTGCGCAGCCCCACCGCCTCCACCATGCCGTCCACGCCGCCGATCCGCACCCGGTCGCCGATGGAAAACGGCCGGTCAAGCACAATCATGATCGAACCGAACACGTTGGCGATCGTCTCCTGCGCGGCAAATGCAATCGCCAGCCCGACCACTCCCGCACCGGCCAGCAGAGAAGTGATGTTCAAGTTGAGGATGTTCTGCAGAATGAAAAGCGCGGCGATCAGAATCACCACCACTTTGACCGTTTTGCGGATCAGATCGATCAACAGCGAATCCATCCGGCGGCCGGGAGTCCGTTCCGCCCGGCGCTGAAAGAAATGGTCGAGCAACCCGATCAGCCGGAACAACCCCCAGACCGTGCTCACCGCCAGCGATGCCAGCAGAAGCCGCAGCCAGATCAGCGAATAGATTCCCGGCATCGACTTCAACAGCGGCTGCGCACTGATGAACACCCCGAGACAGCAGAGGAAGCAGGCGACCGGCCAGTGAAACGCCTCATAGAGCCGCCGCTGAAAACTTACATGCAGCACCTCCTCCAGTTTCTGCAGGAAAAAACGGCGGATGACGAAACTGAGCAGAAAGATGATCCCGAATGTCACCGCAGAGCCGATCACGAAGACCAGCAGATCCCCTGCCCTGTCCTGAAACCACTCTCCGACACGGGCACACCAGTCGGCTACCCCTTCGTACCAGTCCCGCGGGCTCATAAGAGAGAATTTTTTCGGAGCGGCGGGCGGAGCTGCCGGAGTGGATGTCGCGCCCCGCACAATGTCGAAATCCTTGACTACGATGACGATTTTCCCATCCGGAAGTGATTCCGAAGCCGCGAACGAAGTTCCGGAAATTGCAAACAGTGAAACCAGCAGCAGCAGAAAACGACGCATGAAAAACCCACTCCTCCCTTGTGGTGTGAAACCATTGATCCTCGATAACGTATCCCGGGAAACCGCCTTCGTCAACCCCGGAAAGAAAAATCCGCCGGGAATCTTCCCCCGCGCCTTTTTGCCGGGCGTCACTTCAGACTCCGGGGCGGTCCCCCCAGATCAACTTGTGCATCTGCAGCTGCATCCGGACCGGCAGACGCGATTCGACCACCCACGCGGCAAGGTCGGCAAATTCGACGCGCCCCCAGACCGGGCTGAAAAGCAGATTCGGCGTCTTCGCCGCCAAATCGTACCGCCGGATCACATCGCACGCAAACTCGAAATCCTCCCGCGACGAGACGACGAACTTCACTTCGTCGCGCGGCGTGAGCCATGCATAATTCCCGTAGTCATTGGCCTCCGCCATGCCGGAACCGGGCAGTTTGCAGTCGAGAATCCGGCACGCTTCCGCTGGCAGAAGCGCGATGGAGAGCGATCCGTTGGTTTCGATCAGCACTTCACAGCCGGCATCCAGAAGCGCCCGGCAGAGTGCGGGGGTTTCCGGCGTGAGCAGCGGTTCGCCGCCGGTGATTTCGACCAGCTTCAATCCGGAGTTCCGGACCAGTTCGACCAGTTCCGGAATCTCAGAGGGGCGCCCCGCCTCCGCCGACTGCGCATAGCCGGTGTCGCAGTAGGAACAGCGCAGATTGCACCCCGCAAGGCGCAGAAAGAAACAGGGGCGGCCCGCATGCGTGGACTCCCCCTGAATGCTGGCAAATGCTTCGACCAGCCGCACGGTTCAATCCTCGAAGTAGGTGACGGCGGAGCTGTCGGACTCGCCGACGCGCACCTTCCAGACCCGGATCGGGCCCTCGTTCATCTTCTCGCCCATCCGGCGGTAGATGGTGCGGGCGAGCACTTCGCTGGTGGGATTGATCTCCTGAAACTCCGGAAGTTCAGAGAGGTTGCGGTGATCGTACTCTTCGAGCAGGGAATCGAGCGCCTGCTTGAGCTTGCGGAAATCCAGCGCGATGCCGATCCGGTCAAGTTCATTCGAACGGACCGTGACGGTGACCCGGTAGTTGTGACCGTGCAGATTGCTGCAGTTCCCGTTGTAGCCGCGCAGCTGATGTGCGGCGGAAAAACAGCGTTCGATTTCGATTTCGAACATGAATTCACCTCATAAAGATAAAACGCCCGGAGCGCCGGCCCCGGGCGGAATCGGGTTTTAAAACCTGGTTACGCATTCTTCAGCGCATCGAGCAGTTTGGGCTTGCTCTGAACGCCGTTGAACTCCTGAACGATTTTGCCGTCCTTGTACAGGAACATCCGCGGAATGTTGACCACTTCAAACTTCGCGGCAAGTTCCTTGTTGTCATCGATATTGACCTTGCCGATGACGACATCGTCGGCGGCTTCCTTCGCGACCTGTTCGAGAATGGTCCCGAGCATCCGGCAGGGATTGCACCACGGAGCCCAGAAATCGACCAGCACGGTGCCGGAACCGATCGTTTCCTCGAAATTCGCCGCGTTGAGATCTTTGATCGTCGCCATACTTGTATCCTCCTTCACAATTGCGCGGCCGCCCTCCCCGGACGGCACTCTTTTCGAAATAAATATAGCATGATTCGGCAAAAATGAAAGCCGATTCCGAAAATTATCCCGCGGGATTCAACAAACGACAGGAAGGAGCATTGCCGGATTTTTACGTTTTGTTGGGAATAAATGTCATGCAACAAAAAAAGAATTGCATTTGCGACTGCAATCTTGATATTCTCTTCAA
>NZ_DBEXAY010000283.1:0-6168 GCF_048170485.1 Victivallis sp.
GATTGATGTTCCTCGGATCCTCCTGTTGTAATATTGCAGAAAATTCCACCTTTGCAAGGCCACTGGACTTTGCATGCAGATTAAACCCAAGTTTCCACGCTTTTGCGGAAGCGTGCGCTACCGAAACGCTGGGCGCTTACCGGAATCCGGCCGATCCCGAATACGATCGTGACCGCCGCCACCATCAGCACCGGCAGCGCGCGCGCCAGCGGATACGCCATTGAAATATCGCACTTGCTGTACGCCTTGAACAATCCCAGCACATACAGCACCTCGCAGACGCCGCTGCCGATCCAGTACAGCCAAAAGGAGAACGGCAGTTTTCCGGCAGCCAGTCCACTGAACAGGAAGAACGGCAGCCAGATTGTCGCGGAAGTCATCGACATCACCAGATAAAACGCCGCCGAAGGGCGGCCGCTCTTGCTCAGAAAGTTCCAGCCGGCGTGCAGAAATACCGACACCAGCCCCAGAAAAAACGCGGTCCAGCTCATCGGAAACAACTCTCCCGGTAAGCCGCGACACTCCCGGCCAGCATTTTGAGCGCCTCCACGGCCCGGTTGCTTCCGGCCAGCGCCTCGCTCATCAGCGCCCCCTCGGTACGGCAAAGCGCCTTATGGCGCGGGAAATAGCTCTCCAGCAGAAAACTGATGTATTTGACCATGCGGAACTCCCCGAACACGCGCGGAATGCCGCCCTCCACATGTTCGACCGCGCAGCAGAAGCCGTTCCTGACCGCCTCGACCAGATCCTCCAGCCGGTCCGACTTCGCCAGCACGACGGTGTAGTACCAGCCGAACAGCGCGCCGGTGTCGGTTCCGTGCGAATCGCTGAGGCCGACTACCGGAAATGCATTCCCTCCGGCCCGTTCCTCGCCATAGCGGGCGATCTGGAAGTTGTTGGAACGCCACTGGTGTTTGTAGAAGCCGCCGATCAGCTCCAGCGCATCGAACTTCCGGCGGTTCAGGATCGCGGTGGTGATTCCCTCGTTGATCACATAGGCTTCGGTCTGCCAGTAGGGATGGCAGAACACCGCCAGCCCTCCTCCTTCGCGGATGCGGTCGAACACCCACTCGCTCGCCGCCACCGCGAACCGGTCACGCACCTCCGGCCCCAGCGTCTCCGCGATTGCGGCGACCTCCCGCCGGTAACGGTCCTCTCCACTGCGAGCCAGTTCGTTCACGCTGAACGAGCCGCCGAAATTGATGATGTGCACCGGATTGTCCGGGGAGTGCACCTCCTCGCCGGGAAACAGCTTCAGGTCGGTCGGCAGTTCGCTCCAGACCCGGATCGCCTGCAGCGACGGCGCGTAACGGTGATGGTCGGTCACGGCGATGAAATCGAAGCCTTCCTCGCGGTTGCGGGCGGCGACGTATTCCGGCGCCTCGCGTCCGTCCGAACACCAGCTGTGCATGTGGAAATCCCCCTTGAACGGACGGCGCTCATAGAAATCGGCGCGGAGCGAATAGACGTTGAAACGCAGCGTTCCACACGCCCAGAGCGCCCACTCGTCCGCCTCGCGGTTGCCGGGTTCGGTCAGTTCCAGCGTCAGGTTGTACTCCTGCTCCCCGGTGAAATTCGCCCGGATGCGCAGTGTGCCGTCGGCATCCAGCTCCCAGCCGCGCAGCGGCTCCGGCCCGCCTTCGCGCACGCCGTCGTCGAGCGGAATCACCCGGACTTTGATCCGGTCCGCCGGCGGGAATTTCGCGTGGGTGAAGCGCGGCCGGATCGTGACCGTGCTCTCCCGGTCCGCCGGAACCATTCTCGGAGTCACATCGTAATAATTCCAGTATTCGTACATTTTCCCGTTCCCTCCAGTTTATTGAAATTGCGTTTGTGTATAATATATTCCAGAAAGAAACGAAAACAACCGGAATAGAAAGAATAATCGATGTCGGAAAATTACGACATTGATTCAAAGCACAAGCTCATGGAATATTCAGCGATCAGCGATATCGAGTGGCAGCCCCGGAAACGGCCAGACCTAAATCCTCCTTTCCGGACCAGTTCGTAAAGCATAGCCTGACCGAACGGAAAAGAAACGAAAACAACCGGAATAGAAAGAATAATCGATGTCGGAAAATTACGACATCGATTCAAAGTACGAGTTCATGGAATATTCAGCGGCCCGCGACACCGAGTAGCAGACCCGGAAACGGCTGAACTGAAATCCTCACTTCCGGACCAGTTCGTAAAGCATGGTCTGGCCAAACGGTTTGAAAACGTTCAATTCGGTATCTGCCTTTCCCGCCTGAGTGTCGGTCAGGCGGGAAAGAAGAATCAGCCGGGACTCCGACAGCCGCCAGCCATTCCAGGCAAGCGTTGAGAAAACGCCATACGCATTAGTCATCGCATTTTTTTCAGGAAAAATCGAGATGATGACAACCTTTCTTGAGCATGGAGTGATCAAACTTTCTCAAGAAAAAATCACTTTTCAGCATCAATTTTTGCGATGACTAACACATATGGTGAAAACGTCCCGGCCCTTTCGGCTCTTCACTTGAAAGAATTCACCGGCACCGTTCTCTCCGAAACGTAACCCCTGCGTGATACATCTTTTGATCTGTAATATGCAGAGACAACTACTTCCGAACAATCTCGTAAGCAAACACCGCTTCAGAAAACCTGAAGTTATCGATGGCAATCATCGCACCATTGCCTTTCCGGGTGAACGGAAGTTCGCCAATGCGTTTTCCGGCCATATCAAGTGCATAAATCCGGTCGATATCGGGAATCTGCAACGTAATACCCGCTCTGCCGTGTTTGGCGAGAAACGGCATTTTACCCCACGCGTCGAGACGTTCCATCTGGTCGTTGGCAAAACGCATGCCACTCTCAAGTGAATTGGTGAGGTGAAACAGCGTCAGACGTTTGGCATTGGCGAGGTAATGATTGTCAACGGGAAGCAAGGCGAATGTGGCAAACGTATCCTTGTTTTCCACTGACATATATTTTCCCGTCAACGTTGTACCGGCCTTCATAATCAGGACTTCATTGTTCGGCGTAACCGCCTTGAAAGTGCTGTGTTTACGACTGATTTCCAAACGACCGTGGTCGGCACTCATGATGCCATTTTTGCCATCATAACAATTTTTCGGCAGGAATCCCGCATAAATGAGCTGGGGTATCAGATCAAGAGAATCTTTCACCACCGGTGTTTTCTCTTTTTTGGGTGGCACTCCGGTTCCCATATCTATGTAAGCGTCAACCTTGCCCGCTACGGGAAAATGAGAAACCGAACCGATACGCGCCAGAAATCCGAGCTCGGAGAATGAGTCGCTGAACCGTTTCATGTAATCCTGACCGTAAGGTTCGGTAACTACAGCCGCAATAACGGTTTGAGCCGGTTTGACACCTCCATTGAGGAAGAGGTGCGTTCCAATGCGATGCGAAAGCATCTTGATCGGATCGGAAAGGATGTCGAGAAACGCATTCACCGAGCGTGGCGGATTGTTCCAGACGCAAATGTTGTGCGAAAATGCGAACGGGAACATGCCGCTCCAATCCTGCAATGCACCGTAAGCTCCAATCAGCGCAGGTCCGGCTGCACGAAACTGATTCGGATAACAGAAGCTGAACTCTGTAACCGTGAAAGGCTGCCCTAAAAGTCGGGTCGGGAAAAGTTCTCCCGTCAATCCGGGTTTCGATGTAATATGATTCAATTGGCTCATACGGGCCGGAGGCTGATAGTAATTCCCTTCAAAGAATGGCACATCCCAGTACATGTGCGTATCCACGAAATCATAATGGGCACGGTCATCAGTCAGATTGATCTCGTGACAATAGTTCTGATCAGTAAGCAGTGCTTTACATCCCATGTCGCGGAGAAACTTTTTCATTTCATCAAAACGTTCTTTGGCAACAACAGCGATGAATTCATAGAATCCGATGTCGGGATGCGTCTTCTTCCATTCCTCATAACGGGCGCGATACATCTTTTCCACTTCCGGGTAACGGAAGATTTGCCGACCGGGATTACCTTCGTTAACCAAGCAGAGCGAAAGCAATGCCGGATCGTCCTTGAGTGCCACTCCGGTATATGGGTTGACATGCCCGAGAAACCCGGTTGCCCAGCGTTTCCAGTCATTCAGCACGTTATCATCAATGTAGATGCGGGCTTTGTATTCGCTGGGATTTTTGATGTCATGGGACAAGCCGACATCGCTGCCGGGAATATTGCGCCGCGACACGTAAATATCTGTCGTGTAGTAAATCCCGCGTTCTTTCAGACAAGCCAGCAAATAATCGAGACGGTCAAAACGCTCTTCATCGAAACGGCCAGGAGCCTTGCGGTCGAAAATCAGATGGTCGTGGTGATGGATACGCACAGCATTGAAGCCGAATGCAGCAAGAGAATTCGCAATTTCCTCGGCCTGTTCCTTCGTCGGAAACTGGGTGCTGTCAACCAGATTCGGACCATAGAAACGTACCGGTATTCCCGGACGTTTCTGGAAATAGAATTGTCCATTTTTGCTTATCACCTGTCCGTATTTCCCGGCCGGAGCATCAAGCCAGGCGGAAAAATCAAGCGCACTGCCCGGTTCAACTGAATTATGATACCGATATGCTTTCCAATCCGCGCCCTCTTTTACGATAAAAGCGGGCAGATTCACATTACCGAGCACGCCCCCGAAAGCACCGGACTTTCCGTACCGGACGGCAAATTTCATTCCGGCACGCCGAAGTTCCTCCTGCCGAGGGAGGAAACCAATCTTGAGCTGGAACGAACTCTGCCATTTGCGCAAATCCGAGATCCGTAAATAAAAATCGCCTTCCAGCAGAAGTTCGCCATTTGTGGTCGGCAGCCGGAAGCGTTTCACCTGCCCCTCAAAGAGACGCGAACCATTCCATTCTTCCGGGAAGCGAATCGTCTTGCCGTCGACCTCATAAGAGACTTTTTTGTAGCAGGAGGTCGGAATCCACCCCTGCAAACAGAGTCCCTTGAACTTTGTCGGCTGTTCCAGAAGAAGCTGACCGTCAAACCGGAAAGAATGGTCCGCTTCTTTCTTCAGCGACAATGAAAGATCGCCGGGCGAAGCTCCACCGGGGATCGCAAGAGAATAACAAATCGAACTGATGCCGTTTTCCGTCTTGAGCGGTTGCCGCAACTGAAACAGTTTGCTCTTCGAGCCTGTGACCTGATTGCTCATGTCATGCAGTTCAAGTGCCAGGGCGATATTGTCGATCGTCATACCGCCGTTTTCCGTCAATGCGATCTCCACTGCGGAGCTGATGCAGCCCAAGCATAACAGGATGTTTATTGAAACAAACCTTTTTAATGTATTCACTGTCGGCCCGCAAGTTTTAGAAATTATCACTCTCACCCTCCGTATTGAGTTTATTGTCTTAATGTTACTTTAAATTGAAAATAACTACCGCGATGCAAGCAAACGCGTCAAGAACTTTACCTTCCTCCGATTAAAAATCGACCATCGGCGCCAGAGTAACATATCCTTTCTGAATTCCCTGTTCCTTCAATTCGCCTTTTGAACGACCGGCAACATGCCCATCGAAGAATGCGCAGTTTGCTTTTCCGGAGTGAACCGTATAGAACCCACGCCCCCACCCCTCGATAATCGAGTGTTTCGGGGTTAAGTCATTCGCAAGTGCATCCCCAAACAAGATCGCTTCGCTGGAAGAACAGGTCTTATCCGGCATGACTCTATCTTTAACCTTTGTTGCAGCCAGGTTAAAGGGATCAAAATCACCGCCCGTCGCACTCCAGTTACTGACCGGATGGGTATACCGATGCACCGCACCATAAGTGTAGTATTGTACCGTCCACTTATTCTCGAACAGAGAGCGGTTTTTCGCTTCTGAGTCTGCCGATGCCAGCGGAACCAGAGAGGGACAGACTCCCAGTTTCAGATCGGAAGTATAATTAGTTTCATATAAATGTCGAAACCAGCGGATGTCGTCCCCGTCTTTGGGATAACGCGGTCCGACAAAAAAGCCGTTATTGTCCCCCGCATACATTTGCGCAACAGTCAATAATTGTTTCAACTGGTTTGTGCATGAAATTGCCTGCGCCCGCTCCCTGGCTTTATTGAGAGCAGGCAAAAGCATTGCCGCCAAAATCGCGATGATCGCAATAACGATAAGAAGTTCTGTTAAGGTAAAGTAGCGAATTGTTCCCGATCTGAACCGCTCGAAATTTGTTTCATTTTCCTG
>NZ_DBEXAY010000284.1:0-6047 GCF_048170485.1 Victivallis sp.
AACTCATTGGCAAGTTTCGGAATCAAATTTCGCGGAATCAACTTGAAAATTTGCGATAATACGGTCATTTTATGCTTTGATGGTTTCATGGATGCTCCTTGTTTTTTTTGCTGAAATATAAGTTGCATCCAGAACCATCATATTTCAACTTTTTCTTTTCCTTTGGGATGGCTGTGATTTTTTTTCGCAAAAAGGGATTGACGGCATACCGATTGAAGGGGTATACTATAGAAAAGAGCAATCTTCGAAAACGACGGAGACAATCATGGATAGACGCGATTTTTTGAAATGCACGCTGACGCTGGCCGCGCTTGCTCCGCTCGCCCGGCTGACGGCGCAGACCGGTGCCGCCGCAGCGGGAGCGGACGCCGGTACGGAAAATGGCAAACTGACCCGGCGCCGTTTCCGGGATACCGACCTCACGCTGCCGCTGCTCGGCTTCGGCATGATGCGGCTGCCGCAGAAGAACGGCGCCATCGACAGCGCGGCTGGGCAGAAGCTGGTGGATTACGCCATGAAGGCCGGACTCAACTACTTCGACACCGCCTGGCCTTACCACGGCGGACGGAGTGAACTCTTCGTCGGCGAGGCGCTGAGCCGGTATCCGCGGGAGTCCTATCTGCTCGCCGACAAGCTGCCGGTCCGCTCGATCAAGAGCCTTCAGGATGCGGAGCGTATCTTTCAGGAGCAGTTGCGGAAGTGCCGGACCGGTTATTTCGACTTCTATCTTCTGCATGCGCTGAACCGCGGCAACTGGGAGACGGTGAAACGGTGTGGACTGTATGATTTCGTGAGACGGATGCAGAAGGAGGGGAAAATCCGCTACGTCGGCTTCTCCTTCCACGATTCGCCGGATGTGCTCAAGACGATCGCGGAGGCGCATCCGTGGGATTTCGTCCAGCTTCAGATCAACTATCTGGACTGGCACAACTACCGGTCGCGCGAGCAGTACGAGATCGTGACGAAGCTCGGAATTCCGGTGATCGTGATGGAGCCGCTGCGCGGCGGTACATTGGCGACTTTGACGCCGGAAGCGACGAAGATCCTCAAAACCTCCGCTCCGGATGCGAGTCCGGCCGACTGGGCGTTCCGTTATGTGGCCTCACTGCCGAACGTGATCTGCGTGCTCTCCGGCATGAACCGCATGGATCACCTCAAGGAGAATCTGCGGGTCTATTCGCCGCTGCGTCCGCTTTCGGACTCGGAACGGCTGACGCTCGCTTCGGCGCTGGCCGCCTATCAGAAGGTGGATTCGGTGCCGTGCACCGCGTGCAACTACTGTGTGCCGTGTCCGGTTGAGGTGGCGATTCCGCGGGTGTTTGGCGCGTACAACCAGTACAAGATCGACGGAAATTTCGCCGCATTCAAGAAGGCGATCGACGCTCTGCCGAACGAGGGCGGCCCGGCCTCCTGCGTCTCCTGCGGCGTCTGCCTCAAGAAGTGCCCGCAGAAGATCGACATCCCGTCGCAGATGAAACGGATTGCCGCGGAACTCAAGAAGAAATAACGGCTCCTCATGGAATGATTCTCCCGCCTGGCACGAATCCGGGCGGGAGTTTTTTTATCGGGTCAGGTGATACCCCGCAATCCCGTCCGGAAATCACACCGGAATGCTGAAACGTTCTGAAATGTTTCAACACTCTTTTGCCGGAAAAATTCCCTTCTCTGTTGCAAAGGCCAAAAAGAGAGAGTATACTCTCCTGCTGACAGAAAGAAATCCGGAAACGCAAGGTCCTTCCCATGAAACTCATTGCCGATGAACAGATCCTGTTTGAATCCCCCGATCCCGCCGGAATCTACTGCTATACGCCGGCGATTCTGGTCGGGGAAAACCGCCGCCTGATCGCCGCCGTGGATCTCGGCGGCCCCGGCACCGCGGCGCTGGAAGGACCGCGTTCCCGGACAGGTGATTATCAGGCGGGCAACCAGATCCGGATTTTTCTCTCCGACGACGGCGGGGAGAGCTGGCGCGAATCTGCTTCCCGGCTGCCGATGATGCACGAGACGCTGTTCCGCACGTCGAGCGGCCTGTGGATGCTCGGCCACAGCGGTGCACTGCTGATCAGCCGCAGCACCGACAACGGCGAGAGCTGGAGCACTCCCGCCGTGCTGGAGAGCGAACATCATCACCACCAGAGCTGCGGGCGGGTGGATATCCACAACGGCCGGGTTTACGCGGTCTATGAGCAGTCACTTGGAAATCACTCCTGGCCGGATGTCGCTCCGGTCCTGATGTCGGCTCCGGAAGACGCCGATCTGGCCGACCCGGCGAACTGGACCTTTTCAAAACGGTTCGATCCCCGGCCGGCGCTGGCGATGGCGGCGGGGGTCGGGCTGTGCGCGACACGGTTCCCCGCCGCGTACGAAACGCCGGGACTTCTGGAAACCAACGTGGTGCGCATGCACAATCCGGCGAGCTGTTTCTACGACCCCTCCGACCGCTCGGTTCTATTGCTGATGCGCGCCTACACCGGATATGAGAATCTCGCCGCCGCACTCCGGGGCGTGGAGCAGGAAGATGGCTCGTTGAAGATCGAACGCTATCTTCTGCCGGATGGACGGGTGCCGTTTCTGATCCCGTTCCCGGGAGGCAACATGAAGTTTCACCTCGACTACGACCCGGTGTCGCGCCTCTACTGGATGGTCGCGTCACAGGCGGATGGAATCCATTCGAACCGTCGCCGCCTCCGGCTGCTCTATTCGCCGGACTGCCTCAACTGGACCGAGGCGGGCATGGTGGCGGTCGGCCCGTCGGAGAACGGTTCGCGCCACTACGCGACGCTGGCGTTCTTCGGGGAGGATCTGGTGGTTCTCAGCCGTTCCGGGGACCGGCGGGCGAAGAGCGCGCATGACAACAATCTGACCACGTTCCACAAGGTGCGCAACTTCCGTTCCCTGGCCGGCTGAACGATTTTTTCGCCGCTTCTGCTTGCAACCGGCCGTTTGACCGGGTACATTATGCCGTTGAAACAGTTTGAATTGTTTGAGATAACGGTGCGTAACGATGTTTGGATTTTATCGGCTGGCGGCGGTGGTCCCCGAACTCCGGGTGGCGGATGTTGACTTCAACCTTTCGAAACTTGCGGAAGGGTATGAAAAGGCGGCGAAAGCGGGAGCCGCGGCGGTGGTTTTCCCCGAACTGTGCATTACCGGCTACTCCTGCGGCGACCTCTTTTTCCAGCGCCGTCTGCTGGAACGGGCGGCGGAAGCGGCCGTCGAATTCGCCGCGCTGACCGCGGGGAAGGGGACGGTGGCGGTTTTCGGACTGCCGCTGCTTCGCGGAGACGCCCTCTACAACGTCGCCGCGGTGGCGCAGGGAGGGGAGCTGCGCGGACTGGTCCCCAAGACGCTGCTGCCCAATTACCGGGAGTTCTATGAGAAGCGCCACTTCCGCTCCGGGCGGGGAATCGTCGGAGAGAGCGTGGCGTTCGGTGCGCGGAGCCTGCCGTTCGGCACGGATTTGCTCTTCGACTGCGGCGGGGGATTCCAGTTCGCGGTGGAGATCTGCGAGGATCTCTGGGGCGTGTTGCCGCCGAGTTCTCTGCTGGCGCTCGGCGGGGCGCGGGCGATCTTCAACCCTTCGGCCGGAACCGAACTTGCCGCGAAGGCGGAGTATCGGCGGGAACTGGTGCGTCAGCAGAGCGCCCGCTGTCTGGCGGCCTACGTGCTCGCTTCGGCGGGGGTGCATGAATCGACTACCGATGTGGTGTTCGGTGGCCATGCGCTCATCGCCGACAACGGGCGGCTCGCCGCCGAGAACCGCCGTTTCGCGCGGAAAGGGTCGCTGCTGCTGGCGGATGTGGACTTCGACCGGCTCGGAGCGGCGCGGCTGAGCGAGAGCAGTTTCCATGACAATCCGCTGCCGGAAGGGAAGAGGTTTCGCACGATTCCGCTCGACCGGGTGGAAGGTTCGCCGGATTTCGCATTTGCGTACAATCCGCCGCGCCCGTTTGTGCCGGGGGATGTGGAGCACCGGCGCGAGCGCTGTACGGAGATTTTCGACATCCAGTGCGCCGGTCTGGCGAAGCGGGTGGAACATACCGGGGCGAAAAAGCTGGTGATCGGCATTTCGGGCGGACTGGATTCGACGCTGGCATTGCTGGTGGCGTCGGAGTGCTGTCGCCTGATCGGGCGGCCGGCGTCGGACATCGTCGCGCTGACCATGCCCGGCTTCGGCACCACCGGCCGGACCCGCGGCAACGCGGTGAAGCTCTGCGAACTGCTCGGAGTGACGTTGCGCGAGGTGGATATCCGCCCGGCGTGCCTCCGCCACTTCGAGGACATCGGGCACGATCCGGCCAAACTGGATACCGCTTACGAGAACGTGCAGGCGCGGGAACGGACCCAGATCCTGATGGACATCGCCAACGAGGCCGGCGGAATGGTGGTCGGAACCGGCGACCTCTCGGAGATTGCGCTGGGGTGGAGCACCTACAACGGGGATCACATGTCGATGTACGCGGTGAACTGTTCGATTCCGAAGACGCTGATCCGTTTTCTGATCGAGACGACGGCGGAGCGTTCGGCGCCGGAACTGGCGGCGGTGCTGCGCGATGTGATCGATACGCCGGTGAGTCCGGAACTGCTGCCCGCTTCGGCGGATGGTTCGATCAATCAGAAGACCGAGGAGCTGATCGGGCCGTATGAACTGCACGACTTCTTCCTCTATCACTTCATCAAGTACGGTGCGGAGCCGGAGAAGATCCGGGCGCTGGCCGGGGCGGCGTTCGCCGGGGTGTACGATGAGGAGACGATCGAGCGGACGTTGAAGATTTTCCTGCGGCGCTTTTTCCAGCAGCAGTTCAAACGCAGCTGCATTCCGGACGGGCCGAAGGTGGGGACGATTGCGCTTTCGCCGCGCGGCGACTGGCGGATGCCCTCCGACGCTTCGGACGCAATCTGGCGCAGCTGAGCGGCGGTTCTAGGCGGGCTTGAATCGGGCGAAGTGTGGTCGTCTCCCTGCGCCCTGTCCGGTCTGGAGATTTCACATTCCGCCCGCCTCGGACACATTCCGATGGTACGTTGCCTCAAAATGCTTCCCGGGGGCTCAGGAGGAGTGCGGGGCAGGGGATGGCGAGGTTTGCGCCAGGGCATTCTTTCGGAACGCGCCCGGCGTCTGCCCTGCATTTTTTTTGAAGAATCGATAGAAATATTGAAGATCCTGATAGCCCAGTTTATCGGCAATTTCATTAATTTTCAACGGGCTGTAAAGCAGCATTTCACAGGCCTGCGACATCTGTTTTTCCGTGAGGAAACGCTTTAACGGAATTTTCATTTTCCGGCTGAAGCGTTTTGAGAGAGCCGAAGTCCCGATGCCATAGAGTTCTGCCAGTTTTTCAATGGTGACCTGCGCCAGCGGGTGAGAGTCCAGATATTGGAACAACAGGGAAAATTCCATGGAGAGCTCCGCCTGTTGCTGAAACGTCTGTGATTTTTCGGGCATGATCTGATTCAGCACGCATATGAGGCCCGCCTGTTTGGCCAGGCCGTTGTCTGTCGCGAAGCCCTGCCGGAAGAGTTCGAACAGACCCGGTGCTGTCATGCTGTAGACAGGATCGTTTCGGGAGAACAGACTCCGCCCGCCCTTGTCGCAGAGATTCAGGTGAAAGTAGTACAGCTTTCGTTCCGAATACGAAATGAGGAAGGGCTTTCCGGCGGGAAGCAGATAAATGCCGCCGGCCTTCAAGGTGCAGGATTCCCCGGCGGAACGGAACTTTGCAAAGCCTTCCTCGATGACGAAAACCCGGGTGAAAAAGGGGTAGGGATGATGGAATGCTCCTTTTCTGCCGATTGTTGTTCCGGATTCGACAATGTCGCAGTTTATCTGGCAGGGGATCTTATTCAGAATGGTACGAATTTTGAAATTCTCCTGCTTTTCCGGATTGAAATAATGGACAGGGTCGATGATCGTTCTGGCCTTGTTGTCTTGAAAGTCCATCTTTTTTCTCTGTTTTTCCCGTTGTAACAAAGTTGTTGATGTGATATTATATACACAGATTGATGAAAAGTAAAGCACGAAACACAAAGTGTCCTGAATTTGATGTTTT
>NZ_DBEXAY010000285.1:0-4109 GCF_048170485.1 Victivallis sp.
ATTTTTAAAAAAGAAAGCGCCCCAAAGTGAAAAAATCGCATTTTTTGAAAAAATGAGCTTGAACAGAGCTTGATACCATCGGGGAGAGGCTTGCCAATTTGGCAAAGTGCCAGGAGGATGAAGCAGGCGGAGTTCGTTTACCGGGAAGGAAGACTTTGGATTAGCATACCGGTAAAAAATACGGAGTCCCGTAAAAGGCCGAAGAAATCAGGATTCCCAGATTTCCAGTCCGTCGATTTTGCCGGTTTGCGTCAATTTCCCATACCGGTTCGAAAAAAAGACGACTCGGAATTTGGCGTCGGCGAACATCTGGGGATCATCCGGAGCATCACTCATGGTGTCAAGCAGGAGATCCCATTGATACAATTGATTGCCGGACTTTGGAATGGAGGCGTTACCATAGCTAGTTTGAAATTCCAAGCTGTCTTCGTGAATGATGACTTTTTCCACTACTTCATAGATCAGTTTGCGGTAGATATGGTCCGGAAGCGTTCTGGATCTTGCGTCATGAAATGCACGGGAGAGCGATATATTCTGGTCAAACGGGGATGAGAGGCGTTTCGCCTGATTTCTGCGAGTTATAATTTCCCGTTCCGCTTTTTGCATTTCGCCCTGAGTCATCTGGAGAAATTGTTCATACTCGCCGAAGGTAACCAGATTTTTCTGGAATAACGAAGTCATCTGTTCCCGTTTTACCTTGATGTCATGGAGTCCGATTTCCAGTTTTTCCAGTTCTTCGTTCGTTTCCGGCTGCGAGAGCAAACGGCGGCAATGATTGATCAGAGCGAGAACGACAAAAGGATAACCGACATCATACAAGCCGATTCCATTTCCGCGCTTCACCCGTGTATAGCGGACGGATGTGGTACAGTTCATATAAGCTTCGCTCTGGCCCCGATGTTTGCAAATATAGTACGAAGCCGTGGAGTTGGAACTGTTCAGAATCATCCGGTAGCCGCAATTGGGGCAAAACATCAGGCCGCTGAATACGGAGTTGGTTTTCTTCGGGCGGGCATGGGGATTTTTTTGCTTTCGACGCTCAATGATTTTTTGCGCCCCATTCCATTGCTCAAAAGAAACCAGCGGCTCCGACACCTGAATATTTTTAATCAGCTTCTGTTCGGAATTATACATGAATCCGCAATAAATCGGATTACGCACGATTGTCCAAAGCGTAGTAAAGCATTTGAATTCGGTTTCCGGGTATTTTTTGCTGATTTCATACATGATGTCAGCATACTTGGCATATTCCAGGAAACGCTTGAAGGCATATTGAATGAGCTTGCCTTTTGTGGATTCAAAAAGAATCTTGTCCCCCTCATAGACGACTCCGTAAATCTGGGCCCCGGTCGGCAGACGTCCGGAATCCCGACGCTTTTTCAAGCCGAGAATGGAATTACGGCGCTTTTTTTCCACGTCCTCGGAGAGAATCCGATTTTTTAAAGTGGCGATCAGTTGACTGTCGAATTTCGACAGATCAATCTCATCCCCCTGAACCTGAAGGATCTTAACATGGTGATCTTCCAGCAACCCCATGATGGCTGATTCCAGATAGCCGTTATTCAACGGCCGGAAAAGGCGGGTCTGTTCTGAACAAATGACATACTTGACTTCGGAGATGCGTTTGAGCAATTTCCCGAGCCCCTCGCGAAATCCCTTGGGGCGATATTGCGAATTCAACCAGTTCTGAAATACGGTGTCCCGTTTCGCCAGCTCTTCGTAGCCGGACGGATAATAGCGCCCGCCGATGTTGTGATCGGTAAAGGTGTCGGCAATTTCGATATTCCGGTCTTCCGCAAGTTTCCGGCATTGCTCGATCTGGACCTCAATGGACAAAGAAACTTCTTCGTCACCGCTGGATTGGCGGCAGTAAATAAATCCCTTGTCCCGCATTGTAAAATCTCCTGTTGACGTTATATTATAGCATGATTACCGGGAATGACAAATATACTTTTAAACTCAGCGGCTCCGAAGAAACCCACGAACAGATGACTGAAACCGCCGTCAAGTTCAACGAAAAACTTTCCAGACGCGGCAAATCGCTTGGGGAAATCTCACGCGAGGAGTTCGTCGATCTCATGCGCGAAGCTGCTGGGAAATGATCGTTCCGACTGAGAAACACGGTTCCGCTCCTCTCCCCCGGAAGGATTCAGCATCATGACCCGCTTCTGTGAACTCCGCCGTAAACTGGTCGAACTTTTCGCCGATGCCGGTATCCAATCAGCAGCGGTGGATGCCGACCTTCTGATTTCCGAGCTTGCCGGTGTTCCCAGGAGCGAACTCTTCTTCCTCGCCGATCGGCCGGTTCCTCCCGCTCTGGAAAAGAAAATCCGCGAACTCGCCCGACGGCGCGCCCATCGGGAACCGCTCCAGGACCTGCTCGGCCATGCCTACTTCTGGGAGCTCCGGCTCGATGTGACACCGGATGTGCTGATTCCCCGCCCCGAAACGGAACTCCTGGTCGAATGGATCGTCGAACAACTCCCGCTCCGGGGCAGCGTGGTCGATCTGGGAACCGGCTCCGGAGCGATTGCGCTCTCCCTGGCCCACTCCCGGCCCGACGCGAGAATCACCGGCGTCGACATCAGCCTCCCCGCGTTGACCGTGGCTCTGCACAACCGTGAACAGCTTCATCTTCACCAGGTTGAATTCCTGGAATCCGACCTGTTCACCGCGCTCGGAACGCGCTGTTTCGACCTGATTGCGGCAAATCTCCCATACGTGACGCCAGCGGAATACGCCTCGCTGGAACCGGAGGTCAAACTCCACGAACCGGCATTGGCCCTGGTCGCGGAAGACGAAGGGTTTGCGTTGATCCAACGGGCGGCCGGGGAAGCCCCGGATCACCTGACTGCCGGCGGAAAACTGATTTTTGAACTCTCCCCGCATCAGGCGGAACGGCTGGCCGGCGTTCTGAAGGAATCCGGAGCTTTCCGGAAAATCGAGATCCTTCACGACTACAATCGACGGGAACGATTTGTTGCTGCCGAACGGGTCTGATCCCCCTTCGCGCAACTCAGCGGGCAAAAGCGCCCTGGAGTTTTTCCGCCCAGACAATCCGACTGGGAATCACCATCTGCACGGATTCCACGGATCCGTCGATCAGCCCGGCAATTCCCTCGATCGCCGCCGCCCCGATCCTCCGGTCATCGGGAATGCCGATGCCAAAACAATCTTCCGCGGCAACCGGATGGGCGTCGTTGTCGAGAACGACCAGGAAGATCCCCTGCCGGCCGGACTCCGCAATCGTGCGCCGCACGCCGGCTCCGATATGCTTGCTGGTCGCCAGAACGGCGTCGAAAGAGGACTCCCGCAGCAGCTTCTCGGTCAACTCCGCGGCTTCCTCACAGGAGTAGTTGCAGTGGCGCGTGACACAGACGGAATCGGAGTGACGGAGCGCTTCCGCGATCCCCTCGGAGAAGAGCGTCACCACGGAACTCTCTTCCGGACCGGCAAGGTAGAGCAGCCGCCGGCAGCCGATCTCCAGCAGCCGCGCCGTCAGCTGCCGGGCGGTGGTCCGGTAGTCGCTGACCACATAGTGAATCCTGTCGCCGGGGGCGGTATCCGGACAACTGGTCAGAAACAGCGCCGGAGCTCCGTTGTCGCGCAGCGCCGGCCAGTAGTTGGCTGCCCGGTGGGCTCCCCAGATCAACAGTCCGTCGATCGTCCCGGCACGGAACAGTTGCCAGTAACGGTTCGGATCCCCCTGCGGATCACGATCGAAAAGCAGGAGCAGGTGGTAACCGTTCCGGGAAAGCGCCTCCTCCATTCCCCCCAGAATATCGACAAAATGGGTGTCGTCGAACACATTCCCGTGCGCCTCGGTCCGGGAAGGGACCAGCAGCCCCAGCACCCCGGCCTTGTGCCGAAACAGCCGCTGGGCATTGACGTTCGGCACGTAGTCCAGTTCCCGGGCCGCCGCCAGCACCCGCTCCTGGGTCGCGGCCGGAATCTTCCTCCCGGCCCGGCCATTCAACACCTTTGATACGGTGCAGGTTGAAAGCCCAACGTATTCCGCAAGATCACGGATACTGCAACGGCCGGCGCGTCTCTTTCTCTCGGACCGCTCCATCGGATCGCCTCTTCTCCTTAAGTAACAACCGGTTATC
>NZ_DBEXAY010000286.1:0-3739 GCF_048170485.1 Victivallis sp.
GCGAATCACCTCCAGCCCGTCGGTGATGAGCGGCAGCCAGACGCGGAGCAGTGCCAGCGCCAGCGCCAGCGCCAGCGTCGCCGTCACGCCCCACTGCGCCGGGGTCTGCACCATCTCGCCGCGGAAAATTTCCCGGCCGGCCAGAACGCCGAAGGTCAGCACCGAAATGAGAAATCCGACCAGTCCGATCAGGCGGCTGAGTTTTTCCAGCTGCTTCTGGAGCGGCGTCTCCTCGCCGGTCTCCAGCGAGGCTTCGCGGGCGGTATGGCCGATTTCAGTATGTTCCCCGACCGCGGTGATCTCGGCGTATCCATAGCCTTCGACCACCGGCGTGCCGCGCATGAGTTTATCCGCCGGATAGGTGGTTTCGCCCAGCCGGGCGATCTCCGGGTGTCCCGCCGGGAATTTCCCGACCGGATCGGTTTCGCCGGTGAGGCTGGATTCATCCAGCTGCAGATTGACCGCCTCCAGCACTCTGGCATCCGCCGGAATCTCTTCGCCCTGTTCGACGAAAATCACATCGCCCACCACCAGATCGCGCCGGGGCACCATCACAAACGCCCCGTTCCGGATCACCTTGTAGGGAAGATCGTCGTTGCTCTGGTTCAACAGGTCGAACTCCTTCTCCGCCCGGTATTCGTTCAGGAAGGCGATGAAGGTCGCCAGCAGAATCGCCACCAGAATGCCGCCCCCCTCGACCCAGTCGCCGATCAGGCATGAGAGCACCGCCGCAATCATCAGAATCCGGATCACCGGATCACGGAACTTGCGCAGATACTGAATGTACCACGGAATGCGGACCGGAGCAGGCAGTACGTTGCCGCCATGCTCCGCACGGCTGAGTTTCACCTGTTCGTCCGACAGGCCTCTGTAGTTGAGTTTTTCCATATTTTCCCCTCGTTGTTTCCCTTGATTGCCTCCGGTGTCAGCGGGCGGGATCGACCGTAATCGCAAGCAGCGCGTCCTCCACCAGCTTCCGGTAATGTTCCAGCCCCTCCGCATCGAGCTCCGGAGGAATTGCAATCCGCTCGCCCAGCACCAGCGTCAACCGGCTGAACGGTTTCGGAATCTGGAACTGATCCCAGCTCTTCACCCTCCAGCACCGGGTGGCGTTGACACTGATCGGTATGATTCCGCCGCCGGTCAGCGAGGCGAGCTGAATCGGACCATTCTTCATCACGTACCGGGGACCGCGCGGCCCGTCCGGCGTGAAACTCACATTGAATCCGTCGCGAATCGCGTGCACCGCCGCCAGCTGCGCCTTCGCCCCGCCCCGCGTCGAGGAGCCGCGCAGACTCCGCAGCCCCAGATTGGCGATGAAATCCGTCACATACTGGCCGTCGCGCGAGGCGCTCACCACCGCAACCGTCCGACGCCGCGTCGCAGGCGGAAAGATCGCCGCAAAGAACATCAGCCGGTTGTGCCAGGTCACGGAAACCGCCCCCCTCGCCTGCCCGATATGGTCGAACGGATCCTCCACCCGGACGCGGTACAGCGTATGCAGCAAAAGCACCATCAGCCGGGCAGGAAGCCAGTAGAGCCAGGTCGGCAGCTTCTTGACGCTGCGGAATTTCTGCTTGAAATAGCCCATTATTTCCGCCCTTTCACCCCCACCTTCCGGCAGAAGCCGGCAAGCGTACAGCGGTCGCACTCCGGCCGGGCGGCATGGCAGACCCGCCGACCATGCTGAATGAGCAGATGGGAGAAATTCGTCCAGTATTCCGGCGGCACGACGGCGTTCTGCGCCGCTTCGATCGCCTCGGGCGACTTCGTTTTGACCAGTCCAATCCGGTTCAGCACCCGGTTGACATGGGTGTCCACCGGAAAGCCCGGCACCTGAAACGCGTCGCCAAGAACCACGTTGGCGCTCTTGCGGCCGATCCCCGGCAGGCGGGTCAGCTCCTCCATCGTATGCGGCACTTCGCCTCCGAACTCCCGGACCAGCATTTCGGCACAGGCCGAGAGGTTTTCACTCTTGTTGCGGTAAAGTCCGCAGGGGCGGATGATTTCGGCAATCGTCTCCACCGGCAGCGCCGCCATCGCCGCCGGATCCGGCGCCACGGCGAAAAGCTTCTCCGTCACCTGATTGACCCGGTCGTCGCGGCATTGCGCCGAGAGCATCACCGCCGCCAGCAACTGAAAGGGTGTCGCATGTTTCAGCGGGCAGGTGCAGTCCCCGTAGAGCCGGTACAGCTCATCGTATACGCGGAGCCACTCTTTTTTCCCCGCCATCACCGGAACCCTCCGCCCAGCGTCAGAAAATTGCGAAGCAGCCGCAACCCGAGCCGCTGGCTCTTCTCCGGGTGGAACTGCGTGGCAAACCAGCGCCCCGAGCCGACCGCCGCCGAAAACGGCAGGATGTACTCGCAGGTCGCCGCGGTCCAGGCAGGATCCACCGGCACGTAGTAGGAGTGGACAAAATAGAAGAAACTGTCCTCACCGATCCCGTCGAAGAGCGGACAGCCCGGCGTCGGCGTCAGCGAGCTCCAGCCCATATGAGGAACCTTTTCACGGCCGGCGGGGAAGCGGAGCACCTTCCCGGGGAACACCCCGAGCCCGGCGACGCCGGGCGCCTCTTCGCTCTCCTCAAACAGCATCTGCATCCCGAGGCAGATGCCGAGCAGAAATCCGCCGGAACCGACAAAATCCCGGATGGCGCGGTCAAATCCGCGCTGCCGGAGATTTTCCATCCCGTCGCCGAAGTTCCCGACTCCCGGCAGGATGCAGCAGTCAAACCCGCGCAACTCCTGCCCGCTTGCAACCACCCGGGCCGAGGCGCCGACGAACTCCAGCGCCTTTGCCACCGAACCGAGGTTGCCCATGTTATAATCGATCAGAGCTGTACTCATGAAGGCTCCTTCCGCATATTTGGTGGAGCCATACTATACACCGTTTTACGGTGAAAAGCAACAGCGCACGGTCTGAAATTCTATCGATGCATCTTCAGAACGATCTCATGGACCGGATGGATCCAGCGGATCAGCCCCGGTTCCTCCGCCCGCGACCAGTACAGCTCCCGCCCGCCTCCGGCCAGAACCGGCCGGAACACCACGCGATCCCCCTCCGGATGATACTCCCGCAGCAGAATCCGCCCGTCGGCCACGCCGAACAGCGTCAGATCCCCGGCGGCCGGATAGGTGTCCGCCTCGATCATCAGCAGACTGCCCGGCGCAAGTTCCGTGCTGTTGCTCCCCGGTTCAATCCGGATGACGCACATATCCTCCTGCGGGAAATGCTCCCGGCTGCGCTCCGGCGAGTTGCGCCGCAGAAACTTCGTCAGCGGTTCGAACGCCGGTTCAAAACTCCGGAGCAGGCTGAAACCGGCCACCGGAGCCGGAGCCGCCTCCGGTTCCGCCGGAGATCCCGCCCCACCCTCCGTGAGGTTCACCCGGAACGTGCGGTGCCCGACCGCCTCCGGCTCCGCCCCGGCAAGGCGGGCATTGAACAGCGTCGTGTAAAATTCGGAAATGGCCGCATCGTCGAACTTCAGATAGTCGGCAATCGTGGCCAGCTGACGCGGATTCAGCAGGAACTGCCCGTTTTTTATCTGCGAAACCGCGGCCTTTGATATGTGCAGCACCTGCGCGAGGTCCCCCTGCCGCATCGATGCGCGTTCCAGATACCGCGCGATGATGTTCCACCCGTTCACATGTAAACTCATATCCACCTCTTCTGTTTCCCCGTCCGGCATCGGAGCGGCAGTCGCGGTTAACCGCAAACTTAACTATAAATCAGTATA
>NZ_DBEXAY010000287.1:0-35594 GCF_048170485.1 Victivallis sp.
ACTTTCATGATTCTACCTCACTCTCGCTTGAAAGCTTTTTTCTCTCCGCGGAATCCGCAGAAACAAACACAAGCCGAGCGCCATTCCGCCCCTCCCGCGAAAAACGCGGAAACAGCCAGAAAACAACACTAAGCTTGAGACCTTTTGCGAGCCACGCCGTCACGAGCGGTGGAAAGTCGATATGAAAGCGCTCCCGCATAATTTTTGACTTTCTAAAATAGTGCGTCCGGCGCGAAAATGCAAATAAAATTCCTTCTTTTTTTGCAAAATCTTCACTTTTTCCGGGAATTGCATGGCGCCGTCAGCGCCGTATCAATTCGTAGAACAGCGCCGGCTCCTTCGCCAGAGTACCGGAATCCAGCTCCAGAATCAGTTTTCCCGCCTTGCCGGTCACCGGCAGTTCCGCAACTCTCTCTCCGTTCAGCTTCAATGCATACGCGCGAAATTCCGCCCGGTCGGGGCGGTCGATCGTCAGACGGAAACGCCCGGTCCTCACCAGAACCGGCAGAGTTCCGATCGCCTCCAGCGTCGTCTCCTCCTCATCGGAGAATCGCATGCCGCTGTTGCGGGCATCGGTGGCGATGACCGCGAGGAGCCGGTCCGCTTTGCGAATCGGCGCGTCTTCCAGCGAGAGAAGCGTAACGGAGGCGGGGACCGAACAGCGTTCAATGGTCAAGGCATCCAGCTTCACCGGATGATCGGTCTTCAGAACCGCCCCTTCCAGCCGGGCTGTCCGGACGGCAAGTTCCGCGGTTTTCACATTCATTGCGACCTCTTCCGTGTCGCTCTCATACAGGCCGCAGGCGGGATTGCTGCGGTTCCCCGGACGGAGGATCCCGTGCTTTTTCAGCAGAGCGCAATACCGCTCCAGCCCCGCGGTGCCGCGGGTTGCCTTGATCTCCTCAAACATGTCGCTGCCGCCGGTTTGGGCGGTACCGTCCGGCGTGATGCGCAGATCCGCGTTGACCGGAGCCCTGTACCTGCCGGCGAATGAAAGGCCGATCCGGCTCCAGATCCACATGCGCGAAAGTTCATCCGGAATCGCCCCCATCGCCCGGCCGCCAAATGCAAACTCTTCGGAAATCGGAATTTCCACCGTATGAGGAGAGGGGCGAATGTCCCCGCGCAGATAACTGAAGGCGGTGACCAGTTCCGAGGCTCGTCCGACGGGATCGTGCCCCACCTGAAAACTGACGAGCGCATCCCCGTAAAGCACCGCCTGATTGCAGTGACAGGCAATGCCGTTCCAGTTCTGCAGTGAGGCGCAGGCTCCGTAAATCAACCCCTGCTCATGCCGGTAACGGTTCCAGAAGACAAATCCGAATTCGGTAATCAGATAGGGACGGTCGAGCCAGCGCGCCGTGCTCTGACGCTTGACTGCACTGCCACCTTCCGCAAGAGGACTTTTCTGGTTGAGAGTGATTCCACGGGAGCCGCCGTAACCGGACGGGTGCGCATGATAGCCGTGCATGGTGATGACCGGCATCTCCGCCCGGGCCGGCAGATGGACCAGCCGGGTGGCCATATCCCACTGCGTGGTCAGCCCACGGTATCCGATCCGCGCCATCTCCCGCTGGTAAAACCGGGTCATTTCCAGCTCCCGTTCCGCCTGAAACCGGGTCATGTCGATCCCGGCCGGGGTATCGGTGCGGGCAACTTTGAAACTCACGCCCGGCACTTGGGCAAACGAACCCGCCGGCGGCAGCACCACATCGCCGCACCGCCCCTGCCAGGCGGCGTACAACGCGGAATAGGAACCGTATTTCCGCTGCAGAAATTCGATCCAGAGCGGCTGAAACGCATCGGCATAGTCGCGCAGATCGAGCCGGATATCCTGTTCATTGTAGTACTGAAACAGAGCAAGAACCGGATCATCCTTCAATGCGGTGCCGGTATAGGGATTCCTGTGCGTCAGGATCTTGGAAACGCCGGCGGTCCAGTTGCGGCGCCGGGCCGGATTGACAAACATCTGCACCTTGGCGCTGTTCGAATGGCGCGCCGCGATCGACAATCCGACCTCGCTGGAAAATCCGACGAAAGAGACCAGACCATCCAGATTGATGTAGATGCCGTTTTTCTTCAGCAGATAGATGAAGTAGTCAAGCCGGTCCTGCGCCTCCGGGTCGAATTCAATTTCATCGGCGGTTTCCGGCAGTGGAAAGGAGTCCTGATTCTTCAACGCCGCTCCCCGGCCGGGACCGACCAGGAAGCGCCCCGGCCCGTGAATCCGCACCATATTGTATCCCTGCCGGACGATGGTTTCGACGAGGGCTTCCACTTCCGTGTGGCTCATGTACTGCATGCCGATTGTGCTGCCGGGCAGAAGCTGAATGGAGAAAAAACGCAGTTCCTGCTCCGGTCTCTTCTCGAAAACGAGCCGGCCGGCGGCGTCGACCGTCACCCGGCCCCAGGTCCCCGCAGGAGAACGGTCGACAAGGCCGGAGAGGTCGAGCGCCGACCCCGCCTTCACCGCCAGATCCGAGGTGTCCACCGGGCGCCATTCCCTGCCGGCTCTGGTTTCGTAAAACGCGGGGCGGGCAACCGCATCGGTAACATCCGTCACCCGGATCGGCCCGAAATCAATTCTGGCGCCCGGCGGCACCTCCCGGAACAGAATCTGCGGCAGAGACAGTGCCTCCCGGGCCTCCGAAGTGATCACAAAACTCAGGTGATGCTTCTTCCAGCTGGCGGGAATGTCGAACGTCTGCGACCGGGCGCGATGCGAATAGGGCGGAGCTGAATCGGCGGCCTGCAGTTCCGCGCGGCAGGGCTGAGAGCTGCGCACTTCAAATTCGATTTCAATTTTCCGGCCTTTCCGCAACGGAATTTCCGAGCGGAAGGTGAGAACCACCGGATAGTTCCCCGGCTTCTTCGGAATCTCAACTTCCAGTACCGGATTGCCGGAGGAATCGCGCAATGGATCGAAGGAAAGCCGGCCGCCGTTTCGAATTGCCACAGCGGCGTCCGGTTTTTCGAACGTCCACTCCCGCAGCAACCGGGGCCCCGCCGCCGCCGACAATACAGTGCCCAGGACAAGAAATAAGAGGAATCGTTTCATTGTGCAAGCTCTCCTGCGCTCAGCGGAACCAGCTCAATCGGCCCGATCTCAATCTTCCGCCCCCGTTTCACCGTGAGGAGCTGAATGCGGGGCAACTGGAAAAATGGTTCTTCGGTGAGGTTCTCATTCCGTTTCAGAATGACTGACAGCTTCTGCCAGTTTGTCGAGAAATTCAGCGTTGCACTCTCGCTCAGGGAGCGCGACGTATTGGTCCGCGCCGTGATGTGAAGTTTCAGTTTTCCCGGAAATTCCGCGCGGCAGAAGAAACTCACTTTCACCGCCGCGGCCTGCGAGAAACCATCGGCCGCGCCGGGAAACAGAAGCACCGGTGCGGACTTCAGCTCCTCCGTGTCGTAATCGGTCCAGATCTGCAGCGTCCGGCCGCCTTCCGGGGGCCGCGTCGTTCCCGGGGCCGCATGGGCTCCGTTCTGGAGTTTCGGGATTCCGGGGCGGTCAAAGTTCCAGACCAGCGGTTCCGCCGCCGTCAGCAGGGTGCTCAGCAGAATTGCCGGCAGGAAGATCAATCGTTTCATGAAATCAAGACTCCTCATTCAGGTTCCGCCGCTTCCGTCACTCCTGCGGCGCTTTGCCGAACCAGAACGCTTTCGCATAGGTGCCGCCCTTCTGGTAGTTGGGCGCGACACTGTCGTAGGGAATCGCGTTGACGGAAAGCGAAGCGGCATGCCCATCCGCATAGCAGACGTTCACAAACCCGTTGTGAACATTGTCCAGCGGCTGCTGGTAGTAACTGCGGCTCTGGAAGAACCCGTTGTTGGATGGATCCCAGGCGCCGTCGAAAAACACGCTCATCTTGCTGGCTTGTTTCACTGCGGAAATTTTGAGCCGGTAATTCAGGCTGGGCTGAGGATAGAACCCTGCATAGTAATTTTTCGCATAGGTCCGGTGCGCGATGTCGCTGCGGCATACGCTGAAATGGGTCGGACAGGTGAATACGGTGGTCGTTTTCCGCAGTTTGTCCTTGGCAAGTTCCCGATCAAGGGGAAGGCCGACATACATGCCGAGCGAGATTCCCCACTGGTAGTAGTCCGGTGTGGTGTCGACCGCATATTGCATGACGAAGTGATCCTGATTGTCGTTCGCATATTGTATCAGACCGGAGCCGAGCTGTTTCAAGTTGACGAGGCATCGGGTGTTCTGCGCTCTTGCCCGCGCTTTGTTGAGCGAAGGCAGCAGCAGACTGGCCAGAATCGCAATGATTGCAATAACAATGAGAAGTTCGATCAAAGTAAAAAAGAGGTTTGTTTTCGGCATGCCGGTATGCGGCCGGTCAAAGGGGCGGAGGTTATTCATGATACTGTCATTCCCGGGTTTTGTTCTGGTTTCTTTCCGTATATATTGTACTGCAGAATATTGCAGAAAGCAACCTTTTCCCCGCTTTTGTTGTGTGACAAAATGCACCAGATTTGCAGAGGCGGAGAAATGCCGGTATATTCTGTCAAAGGAGGTCATGCAGTGAAGAAAGTTACGGTTCGGATGATCGGAGCGGCAGTCGGCGTCTCCCATTCGACGGTGTCGCGGGTGTTGAACAACGATCCCCGCGTGCACCCGGAGACACGGGATCTGGTATTGAAGACAATGCGGCAGATGGGCTACCGGATTGAGACCGGCAACGGGCGTCGCACGATCGCGCTCATCCTCGGCAACAACCGGATGACCGGATATGTGAGCAGCGTGCTGGAAAAGTTGCTGTTCGCCCTGCGTCAGCGGGGAATGCGGGCTGAACTGGTAAACTCCGGCGATGTGGAACTTCTCGGCAGCCGGGCTATTGTCGGAGCCATCGCCCTGGCCCTGGAGGCGGAACTCAACGAACGGTGGAGCGAACTGCAGAATCTGCCGCTGGTCCGGCTGAACAGTCCGGGGTGCCATCGCGATACCATTTACAGCGTCCGTTCGGACGGCGATGCGGGGATGAAGCTGGCGGTGAACTTCCTGCTCCGGCACGGACACCGGCGAATCGCCTTTCTGTCGGATGAGGAGTATCGGCACGAACCGGAACTATTTTCCGGGCGCTTCTACGGATTCTGCGAGGCGATGCGGGCCGCGGGGGAGAGGGAACCGGAGCGATTCAGCTTTTTCCGGGACTATCCGGCGCCCGGGTTCCGGAACCTGCTGGACCTCGGTGTGACGGCCGCCATCTGTGTCGGCGAACTGCACGGGGCCATTGTCGCCCGGAAGATTCACGAAGAGGGGCTCCGGGTGCCGGAAGAGTTCTCCCTGCTCTCGCTGGAGATGCCCCGGATATCGGAGAATCTGACGCCGCCGCACACCACTTTGTCACAGGATTTCGAGGCGCTGGCGGAGCAGGCGGTCTGTCTGCTGGAAGCTCTGATCGATCACCGGGCTGCATCGGATGTATCGATTCCCTACCGGCTGATTGAACGCCGGAGCGTCAGTTTCATGCACTGAAACATTCGCTCCGGCGGAGGAAAATCGCGGCCGGACCGCCGGCTTGCACCGGCGCATCTCCCGGAAGTCCGGAAGCGGACGCCGGGAACATGGTCTCCAGTTACCTTGCGTACAGGACTTTGATGTTGCGAATCAGATACGTGATTTCCGCCGCATTGGTATTCACCCCGATCCGGAGCTGCTGGACCTTATCCGGATCGAACTGATTCGCAAACAGAACAAAGCGCTCCTCCCACTGCTCCGTCGGTTTCGGGACGGAAAGGTACACCGACTCTCCTTCCTCCTTTTGCGTGCCCATAACCGCCATGACCAGCATCTGTTTGACTTGTGCGGCCGGATGCGCTTTGACTTCGAAACTCAAGCCGAGGGCCCCTTTCAGAGATTCCTGCGGCAGCTGGAGCAGATATTCCGGGTAGACCCAGCAGTCCACGCCGGGAGAAAACTTCGCCTGGAACCGGAGCGCCTTCTCTTTGTGGTCGAAGGTGATGGTCATCGCGCCGGAACTGTTGACGCGCCAGCTCCCCGGATCCTCCATGTCCGGCATATCGACTTTCCGGCTCATCCGGGGAAGCATGCAGCAGGGGATGACTGACCGGGTCGCCGGTTTCCCGTTGAAGGTGCCGGTGATCCTGATTTCCCCCCGGAGATCTTCATTCAGGTCCGGCGTAATTTTCAGCGGCAGTTCGATCTTGCCGAAGGGGGGGATCGTCACCGTGCCGGGCAGCCCGGAGACCTTGCCGCCGGCAATGGCTACTTTGCCGCTCTTCGTTTCATCCGACAGGTTGAAGACCTGCAGGCGGAAGGCGGCGTCCTCACGCTTGATGTCTACGCCGGATTTGTCGCCGAGCAGTTTGAAATCGTTCGAAAGTTCCGTACGGAAAACGATGGTGCGGTCATACTCGCCGCTTTCGGCCATTTTTCTGGGGCGGATCTCCCGGGGAGTGGTCGGCTCCAGCGCGGGAAGCCCGGTGAGGATGGAGGGCATCCGCGTCGCGGTGAGCTCAAGCCGGTGGTTGGCCGATTGCACCGTAAAGGGGGTGCCGAAGGCATCGACGCCGGTGAATTTCCCCTCGAGCGGCAAGGAGAATTTTTTCGCCTTGGAATCTTTGAGATTGACCGCCGGGATCCCTTTTTCCGTGTCAATTTCAGACAGGCTCCAGTAAACGAGGGTGCCGCTGCCATCCGGCTGACGGTAGACAAAACCGCGCAGTCCGGGGCCCAGTTCCCGACTGCCCAGAAGGGTCGCATTGCCGAGCTTGTCCGTCAACGTCGCGAAGGCGGCAAATGCCGGCTTCACCGTATAATCGCGCCGCATGAGCCCCCAGTCTTTGAATCCGTTCCGCTCATTGTAAGGCGGCAGCACGAAGACGAAGTCGCGGTCCACGCCGAGAAACTGCATGGTGACCATCATCTTCGGCAGAAATTCGGCGATGATCATCTCCTGTTCCGGAGAGTGTGCCTTGAGACCGGCCATGTAGCTGTCGGTCTTGCCCACCCCCTCCATGTAGCAGCCGTTTTCGGTAAACCAGATCGGGCGGTCCTCAACTTTGTGCTGCTTCAGAAACCGGTGAAGGTTTGCCAGCAGCTCCGGGCATTCGCACAGCCGGGCGTAGGTGTGAATGTTGAAGATGTCAAAGTAACGCTCCACACCATTTTTTATGACGACATCCGCATAGGGCGGCAGGTGGGTATGAGCGAACGCTCCGATGGCGACGGGGAGGTCGGGATCTCCGGCCTTGAAGCCGAGGTAGGCGGCCTTGAGGGCCGATGCATAATCCCATGCCCCTTCCGGCGCGAAGCCGATATCCTGCTCGTTCCAGAATTCCCATACCGCCATTTTGCCGCGAAATGTTTCCGCCAGTTTCTTGGCGAAACGGTAGGTCGCCACCAGGTCGCCGGGCAGATGGGTCGTGTTCGTCTTCGCCCATTTCGGCGCGTCGTGGTACATGCCGGAAAGCTGTATCCCGCGTTCCGAGAGCAACGTGGCGTTGGTCATGTACTGGCGCCAGTTGAACTTGCCGGGCACAGGTTCGCATTCTCCCCAGCTCAGGCGGTCCCGAACCATCTTCAGGCCGGCCCGGCGGGCCACCTCCGACACGACCGCATATCCGTCGCCGGGATGGCGGCTGTTGGCCGGATTGGGGCGCGCCAGCCAGCTCTGCGCACTGTCCAGCGCAAAGAACATCTCCGGATTGCGCGGCTGGACGGAGGGGTCCGCGACGATCGCAAAGCTGCGGAACCCTTGAAATGCCTGCTGTGGCGAGGAGAGCTCCAGCGTATAATAGCCGTTGGGCAGTGACTCCAGAAGAAGTTCCCGTTTTCTGGGCCAGCTTCCGCGGCGCAGCACTTCGCCCTTCCAGTTTTTCAACGTCCATTCCGGCAGGACCCGGACGGACGACTTCAAGGTGAACCGGACAGGTTCTCCCTGAAGGAAGGCCGCTCCGGGAGCCTCTGCCGTAACCACCTCTGCAACGTCACAGGGCGCCGGTCCGGTCGGTTTCCCGATGACCTCGATGTTGCGGAGATAGAAGGTCAGCTCTTCCGAGCGGGGATTCATGCCGATCCGCAGTTGGCGCACGGCCGCGGGATTTTTCACTGCGCGCGCCAGCGGGATGGTTACCTGCTGGTATTCCGGTTTGGGGGGCGGCAGCGGGAAATACGGCATTCCGTTTTCAAACATCACCAGAGCGTGCAGATAGCCCGCCGCGGGATCCTTCTGCACCGCGCGGAATTCAAACCGGATGGCCGTTGCCCCGGCAAGCGTTTCGTGGGAGTGCAGCCGGAGTCTGGGATAACACCAGTAGTCGGAATTGCGCGAAAACTTCGCGTCAAACCGGATGGCGTTTTCCCGGGTGTCGCGGCGGATGGTCATGGCCCCGGAGCAGTTTTTCTCGAACCGTTCCGGCTGGTTCAGCCCGGCAGACCAGGGCAGGATTGTCTCCGCCCCGGAAAGCAGGGAGCATGCGAAAAGAAATGTTGTAGCAAGAGCGATGATTTTCATTGGATTCCAAATCCGGAAGTTTTCTTACTGGAGAATTTTCGATATCTCAGTATGCGTCGATCAACTTCCACCTGTTCAGTTTGTCTGCTTCGTTGCGATACACATGATAGGGACAGGTCTTGACCGAACCGTCTGCACGCAGAACAACCGCGTTCTGACCATGACCGGGGACGGTACTGAGTGATATTCCTGCGGTAATGCAGTACGTCAGCATTTCATGCTTTAATCTGCTGAATTTCTTGCCGAAGCTGGGGATGCTCCATTGAGTCAGCGTTCCGGAGTCGCGGTAATATGGATAATCGCACCAGGTTTTCCCCGCATTCCATCCATCATTCTGGGTGTTGGACGGGCAATGCAGAATCGCCGGTCGCAACCATTTGGGGGCATGGGCAGGGTATTCGATATTTTCCTTGTTGCTGCCCGGTCCCAGATACCCCTGGGCTGCGACAAGTCCAAGACCCACCGCGGAAATCCCGTTGAAGTATTCTGAAATGGAGCGCGGCTCCTCGGTCGGCTTCATGATGGTCGTGATCGTGGCCGGCAGCTGATCGTTGAAGTCCCCTGTATACATGTTGATTCCGGACCCGATCTGCTTGGAGTTGTTGATGCAAGTGGTGGTGCGCGCCCTTTCCCGCGCCTTGTTCAAGGCGGGCAGCAGCATGGCCGCCAGTATGGCTATGATTGCAATAACAATCAAAAGTTCAATTAGTGTAAATGAACGTATGGTTCTTCTCTCCCGGGACCCGCTGAATTGGTTGTTTCTCTTCCTTCTCATGATTTCCTCCAGTCGATAAAATTGTTGCTCAAATGATCCGGTGCTGAATTCCCGGCAGAGTGTCTGTACGTTCTGCCGGAAGCCGCCCGGAGGATACTGCTTTTCTTCTGCTCCTTCATTCCGCTCTCTGTCTTCGAGGGGCCGCCATGAGTCAGTGATGCGGCACGGTCGCAAGGGTTTCTCCCGGAATCCATTCCGTTTTGATTCTGGCGGAACGGGCGGGAGCATCGGGATTCTGTTCCCGCCACCGTACCAGCTCGAGCGTTCTGAATGCCTGGTCCCGCAGGCGGATTGAAAGCGTGGCGGGGCGGGGCTGGTAAAACTCCGCCTCCTGCCGGTCTCCCACCGTCAGCACGGAGATATCCTCGGGCACGCGCAACCCGGCCTGATGAATCCCCGCCATGACCCCCCAGAAGAAACTCAGCGAACAGATGATCGTCGTGTATTGCCGGAGCAGATCGCGGTGAGCGGCAAGTTCGCGTCGAATTGTGTAGTGTGCCAGTTCAAAACGCGGGATTTCAAGCAGAAATGTCGTCTGATTGAACTCTACATCCGGGTGCTCATCGTGAAAATACTCCCGAAATCCGTCGATTCCAGTGTGAAACCGGTCGCCGGGATTCGCCTTCTGCTCCACCCGGAGAATTCTGCGGTGCCCCATTTGGTAGAGCTGTTCCGCCGCCTCTTCCAGCCTGCTGTCCGGCTGATAATAGACGGAATCGGCATTGAACGCGGAGGCGTCGAGCCCGCAGAAGACCATCGGCTTGAGCCGGGAGCGGATCCGCTTGATCAACGGCTCCGAGAGCGTGTGCAGATCGGTCAGCGACGTGCAGGCCAGCGCATCACAGTTCTGCCAGAGATCAAGGATGGAGCGCTCCTCCCAGCTGCGCACGTAGATGATTTTCACCAGCCAGTTCGCTTTGGCACAGGCCTCCGAAATGTGCATGATGAAGTCCAGATTTTCCGGCGCGGCCCATGCCGGCATGACCAGGCCCAGCAGTTTCTGCAACTTTGTTTCCGCGATGTCTTCGCAGACGTAGGTGCCGCTGCCCCGGCTTCGCTCCAGAATGCCGTCGCTGACGAGCCCTCCCACGGCCTTGCGCATCGTCATGTAGCTTACGCCGAACTGTTCCGCCAGATCGCGCTCGGAGGGCAGAGATGCGCCCCGGGCAAAATTGCCGATCTTAATCTCTTTGCGGAGACGCTCTTTGGCGATTTGAACTTTTGTCAATCGTTCCCGCTGCAATTCCATATCCAGAAGTGGTGTCCTGTATTTCGAAATATATCAAAGCTATATATATTATAGCAAAGTTCAATAAAAATGTCAAGAGGAATCGCCTCTTTCCATGATTATTTTTATAAATATTATAGAAGGGAAGGAAAAATTCCACCGGAGCATCCCGCCCGCAGGAGCGCGGCAGGAGAAGTGCGCCGTCCTGCCGGAAACGATTGTTTCTGTCAGGAAATCCTGATAAAATCTCCTCCCCGCGGTTGCATTGAGGCACTCGGCACGGTACATTATACTGCGGGGCTTTCGGAAGCGGCCTCCCGGCCGCACCCTGACGGCAACATCTTTTTTCAGGAGCAATTCTATGGGCGGCTTTTTCGGCGTCGTCGCGGATCATGACTGCGTCTGCGACATCTTCTACGGTACGGATTATCACTCGCATCTCGGAACCAAACGCGGAGGCCTCGCCGTCTGCGATCCCGAAAACCGCATCACACGCCGCATCCATGACATCACCAACGCTCAGTTCCGCTCCAAATTCGACGACGACATCGGCAAATTTTCCGGCAATTCCGGAATCGGCATCATCAGTGACTACGAGGACCAGCCGCTCATCATCTCCAGCAAGTTCGGTACCTACGCCATCGTCACCGTCGGGAAGATCAACAACATCGACGACCTCGCCCGGCAGGCGTTCGAACGCGGATTTTCCCACTTCTCGGAATCCAGTTACGGCGAACTCAACCCCACCGAAATCACCGCCATGCTGATCGACCGCAAGGATTCGATCGTCGACGGAATCGAATACGCGCAGAAGGTGATCGACGGCTCCTGTTCCATTCTGGTGCTCATCAACAACAAAATCTACGCCGCACGCGACCGCTACGGCCGCACGCCGGTGATCCTCGGCGAAAAGGAGGGAGCCTTCGCCGTCTCGATGGAGAGCACCGCCTTCCCCAACCTCGATTACCGCTTCAAATATGAACTCGGCCCCGGCGAAATCGTCGAGATCACTTCGAAAGAGGTGATCCAGAAGCGCGCCCCCGGCGATACGATGAAGATCTGCGCCTTCTTCTGGGTCTACTACGGCTACCCGTCGAGCTGCTACGAGGGGATCAACACTGAAAGCGCCCGCTACCGCAACGGCGAATCGATGGCGGAGGCCGACCGCGATTTCGTCAACGAGATCGATTCGGTCTGCGGCATCCCCGACTCCGGCATCGCCCACGCCATCGGCTACGCCAACGCCGCCGGCAAGCCCTACCGCCGCAGCTTCGTCAAATACACCCCCACCTGGCCGCGCAGCTTCATGCCGCAGAATCAGGCGGCGCGCGACCTCGTCGCCCGTATGAAGCTCATTCCGGTGCAGGAGCAGATCGAAAACAAGCGGATGCTCTTCTGCGACGATTCGATCGTCCGCGGCACCCAGCTGCGCGATACGGTCGTGCGGCTCTACGAACGGGGGGCGAAGGCGGTCCACATGCGGTCGGCCTGCCCTCCGCTGCTCTTCGGCTGCAAGTTCCTCAACTTCTCCCGCTCGCGCAGCGAACTCGACCTCGCCGCCCGCCGCGCCATCGCCCGGCTGGAGACGCGTGAGATCACCGACGAGGTGATTCAGGAGTATCTGGAATACGGTTCGCCCAAGTACGAGGCGATGGTCGAAGAGGTGCGCAAGGAGCTCCATCTCAACACGCTGAAATACCAGAGCCTCGACCGGCTGATCGCTTCGATCGGCATCGACCCGGCGAAGGTGTGCACCTACTGCTGGACCGGGCGCGACGTCGAGGATGAAACGCCGGCCTGCTTCGAATAACAGGGAGGATCAGCCATGTCGGATTTCTGGGTGACCGAAGCGATGAACGGGTTCGGCATGACCGTGCAGGTCGAAGCCGAACTCTGCCGCCGTCAGTCGAAGTTTCAGAAGATCGAACTCTATCAGACGGCGAAACTCGGTCGTCTGCTGCTGCTTGACGGCATCATTCAGCTGACTGACTTCGACGAATTCGCCTACCACGAGATGATGGCCAACCTGCCGCTCTTCGCCCACGAAAATCCGCGCCGGGTGCTGGTGATCGGCGGCGGCGACGGCGGAGTGCTGCGCGAGCTCGGGCGCCATCCTGAACTTGAGGTGATGGAGATCTGCGAAATCGACGAGGAGGTCATCCAGGTCGCCCGCGAGTTTCTGCCGGAGATCTCCTGCGGTTTCGACGACCCGCGGGTGAAGATTCACATCGCCGACGGTTCGGAGTTCGTCCGGAATCATCCGGAGGAATACGATGTGATCATCGTCGATTCGACCGACCCGGGCGGCCCGGGCGCGCCGCTCTTCGGCGAGGAGTTCTACCGGAATATGAAGCGGGCGCTGCGTCCCGGCGGAGTCATCGCCACGCAGGCGGAATCCCCCTACCTTCTGCCGGAAATCGTCGCGCGGCTCCACGCGGTCTCCCGCCGGATTTTCAGTTCGATCGGCTACGGCGCGATCATGGTGCCGACCTATCCGACCGGAATGATCGGGGCGTGCGTCGCCTCCGACGGGGGGGATGTCCGGATTCCGAAGCGGGAGGTCCCGCCGGAACTTGCCGCGCAGCTGCGCTACTACACCAGCGACGTTCACCGGGCGGCGTTCGCCAATCCGGCCTTCGTCAACCGGCTCTTCGCCTGAGGCGGCGACATGCGCGATCCGCAGAAGCTGGCCAATCTCGCGCGCCGTTCCGCGCTCTTCCGGGCGATTCGCGAATTCTTCTACCGGCACGATTTTCTCGAAGTGGAGACGCCGGTGAAGATTCACGCGCCCGCGCCGGAGGAGTACATCGAGTCGGTGCGGGCGGAGGGGGACTTTCTGCGCACCAGTCCCGAGCTGGCGATGAAGGGGATGCTCGCCGACGGCTTCGAGCGGATTTTCCAGATCGGCAGCTGTTTCCGGGCGGGGGAGTTCGGCCGGAAGCACCGCGAGGAGTTCACCATGCTCGAATTCTACGCCGTCCGGATGGAATACCGGGAGCTTGCCCGGCTCACCGCCGCTCTCGTCGCGGAGGCGGCGCGGGAGCTCTGCGGCGACGAAACGCTCCGCTACCGGGGCGAGACGATCCATCTGGGGGATTTTGAATTTCTGACCGTCCGCGAAGCGTTTCAGCGTTATGCGGGAACGACGGTGGAGGAGGCGGAGCGGTGCGACTGCTTCGACGAGTGGATGGTGACGAAGATCGAACCGCAGCTCGGCCGCGGGAAGCTCACCTTTCTCTGCGACTACCCGGCCGACCGTGCCTCGCTGGCGCGGCTCCGGGCCGACGACCCTTCCGTCGCGGAGCGGTGGGAGCTCTACATCGCCGGAATCGAACTCGGCAACGCCTTCGGGGAGTTGACCGACCCGGCGGAACAGAAGGCGCGCTTCCGGGCCGCTCTGGAATTCCGGGCGAAGGCGGGGATGCACCCCTATCCGGAACCGGTGGAGTTCTTCGACGCGCTGGACCGCGGCCTGCCGCAGAGTTCCGGCTGTGCGATGGGGCTGGACCGGCTCTGCATGATCTTCTGCGATGCCGACGACATCGCCGACGTTCGCGCCTGACGCCAGGAAAAGAAAATCGGCAGTTTAAGCAGGCACGTCAAACTTTTCACCGGCTTTGCCTATCCTCTCTTTCTGGATCTTTGAGAGGAAATTTTTATAATAAAAAGCGCCCTTTCCGTTGAAATAAGCTGAAAAAAATGCTATTCTATATCAATTGCTTATTTGATATAAGTCGTTTTTTGCCGCTTGTTTTTCATCGGCAATGACAGCAAACAGAGGAATTTCCACAATGGGCAATACGGCAGAAAAGTACACTCCCGGGCAGCATACCGTCGGCACTATTTTAAATTACATCAACAACGGAGAGATCGCCATTCCAGAAATTCAGCGGCCGTTTGTGTGGAAGGGACGACAGGTTCGCGATTTGATCGATTCCCTGTACAACGGGTATCCGACCGGTTATCTCATTGTCTGGCAGAATCCGAATGTCAAACTGAAAAATGGAGAGACATCTGCCGGAAAGAAGATTCTGATCGACGGTCAGCAACGGGTCACTGCTCTGATGACCGCGATCGGAGGATATGCCGTACTGAATGAGGACTACGAAAAGAAGCAGATTGCCATCGCGTTCAATCCGCTGGCAAAATCGGCGGAGGAACGGTTTGCGGTCAGTACACCGGCGCACCGGAAAAGCTCTTTCTGGATTCCGGATATTTCGACAATCTTTCTTCCCAACTTCGACAGTTATGAATTTATCGATGATTACGCGGCAAAAAATCCTGACGTCAACAAGAGAGAGTTAAACCGGGCAATCATGCAGTTGCTGAACATTCGCTCGTGTCAACTGGGAGTCATCACTCTGACAGCCGATCTGGATATCAGTGAAGTAACTGAAATTTTTGTCCGCATCAACTCGCAGGGAAAACGGTTGAACGAGGCGGATTTTGCGATGTCCAAAATCGCCGCCGATGAGCGCTTCGGCGGCAACCTGCTCCGCAAGGCGATCGATTACTTCTGCCATCTGGCCGTCGATCCGGCATTCTATGGTCCACTGTCGGAAAAAGACACGGAATTCATGCAGTCAGAATTCGCTCCACGGCTGAAATGGCTGAAAGATGACTATGACGACATCTATGACCCGGATTACAACGATATGCTGCGGGTCTCCTCCATGCATCAATTCGGCCGCGGCAAACTGGGCGATCTGGTCAGTCTCCTTTCCGGCCGCGATTTCGTCGAGCGCACCTTCAAAGAGGAGATTGCAAAGGAAAGTTTTGAGAAACTCACCGCCGGTGTTGTGAATTTTATGAATCAGTACAATTTTGAGCAGTTTGTACTGGCGATCAAATCCGCCGGCTATATCAGCTCGAAACTGCTGAATTCAAAGATGACGTTAGACTTCGCCTACACTCTTTATCTCCTGCTTCAAGCCAGCAACGAACTTCCCAAAATTTCAATCAAGCGCTACGTACAGAAGTGGTTTGTGCTGTCAACGCTTACCGGCCGTTACATCGGGTCGCCCGAATCTCAGATGGACCGCGATCTGCGCTCCATTGAGACGAAAGGATTTCTCCCCTTCCTGCAGGAGACGGAAGAGGCGGAACTTTCGGAGACGTTCTGGTCTGTCGGCCTGGTGCAGAATCTGGAGACCTCCTCCATCTCCAGCCCCTATTTCTCCACCTTCCTGGCTGCGCAGATTCACCATGGGGACCGTTCTCTGCTCTCCCATGCGGCAAGGGTTGCCGACTTGATTTCCGCAGGTGACGTACACCATATCTTTCCCAAGGATTTTCTGAAAAAGAATCAGATTACAGACAAATCCCGCTACAACCAGATTGCCAACTTTACTTATCTGGATACCGGGGTGAACATTTCTATCGGGAAACGTGCTCCCGACGACTATTTCCGGGCGGCATTGGAACAGTGTTCCACCGGAGAAATCAAAGTAGGCACAATCATGGATGAAGCTCAGTTCAAAGAGAATCTGGCCGCCAACTGCATTCCGGAGGAGATCATCAGCATGAGTGCGGCTGATTACGACCGTTTTCTGCAACAGCGGCGCATTCTTATGGCGCGGAAGATCAAGGAATATTACCAGTCGTTGTGACTGTCAGCCCGGATGCCGGCTGGTTTTCATCTTACTGCCGGTACATCACCGGGAAGGTGCCGCGGCGGGCTTCGCCGGTGGGCGCGTCCACCGGGCCGACGCGGTCGATGCGCCCCCAGCGGCGGCTGAACGGCCAGAAGACGATCCACGCCTTGCCCACCAGATTCTCCCGCGGAACCGCGCCGAAAAAGCGGCTGTCGAGGCTGAACTGCGAATTGTCCCCCATCATGAAGTAGTGATCCTCCGGAACCACATAATCCGAGCCGGGCTCGGCCAGATGGTGCCCCATGAAGTTCAGATGCCCCTGGTAGCCGCCCTTGCCGCTGTAGAGCTTCTCAAAGACCGGATCCAGTTCGTAAATCGGCTTGAACTCCTTCGCCCCGCGCGGCTTGACCTGCAGAACGTTGTCGACGATCTTCAGCGTGTCGCCGGGCAGCCCGACCAGCCGCTTGATGTAGTAGTAGCCGCTCACGTCGGAGAGCTTCCGGTTGTCGGCGATCAGCCCGTCGGTGTTGAAGACGACGATGTCCCCGCGCCGCAGCGGAAAGAGGTAGAGCGAAAACCGTTCGACGAACAGATGATCCCCCAGCGAGAGAAATCCGTCGCACACCACCTCGCCCGGTCGGTAGGGGCGCGAAAGCTCCAGATTGGAGTACTCCTCAACCTTGCGGAAGTCGCCGGGCAGTTTGTATTCCACCGGGCCGATGCGGAAGGCGGTGCTGTCTGACACCCCGTCCCCGGCGCGGCGGAAGGAGTTCAGATCAAGTTCGCCCGCCGCGCGGACCTCCAGCTTCGCCGGACGCGCGGAGAAGAGCAGCCAGTTGATCGGCTGCGGCAGCTTCCCCAGCAGCGGATTGGTGGCGTTCTCCCGCTCCATGAAGTGGATGCCGTAGAGCGTCGGCTGCATGCTGCTGGTCGGAATCCGGAACGGCTGGAAGTAGAGTCCCCGGATGCCGAAGGCGACCGCGCCGACCACCAGCAGAAGGTCGAGCAGTTCGCGGATCTTCCGGTGGCGGTACGGCGGCGCAATCCGCGCGTATCTCTCCGCCAGCTCCTTCATCCGGCCGGGATCGGCGGAGCGCGCCTCGTCAATCAAGGCATCCAGATCGGCGCGGACCGTGGGGGAAAGGATGTCGTCGTCGGCATGGCGGCGCAGCCGCATCTCCGCGACGAACTTGTTCATCGCCTTCTGCCTGCGGCTGAAAATCCCGGCGAAGTACCGCCGCAAAAATCCCGGATTCTCCCCCATGGTCACTCCTTTTTCAGTTGAGTTCCGACGCCTTGAGCACGGCGACGAACGCCTCCTGCGGAATATTCACCTGACCGATCAGCTTCATGCGCTTCTTGCCCTCCTTCTGTTTTTCGAGCAGTTTGCGCTTGCGGGTGATGTCGCCGCCGTAGCACTTGGCCAGCACGTTCTTGCGGAGCTGGCGGATGCTTTCGCGGGCGATCACCTTGCCGCCGACCGCCGCCTGAATGGCGATCTGGAACATCTGCGGCGGAATCACCTCCTTCAACCGCTCGGCGAGCTGACGGCCGCGGGTGTAGGCCATGTCGGTGTGGACGATCGAACTGAAGGCGTCCACCGGCTCCCCGTTGACCAGAATGTCGAGCTTGACCAGCTTGTCGGCGCGGTATCCGGCCGGTTCGTAATCCATGCTGCCGTAGCCGCGGGTGATCGATTTGAGTTTGTCGTGGAAGTCGATCAGAATTTCATGCATCGGCATTTCGGCGGTGATGATGACGTGCCCGGCGTCGACCGAATCGGTCGCGGTGCAGACGCCGCGCTTGCTCATGACCAGATTCATCACATCCCCGATGTAGGCGGTCGGAATCATGATCCGGCAGTTGATGATCGGCTCCTCGATCCGGTCAATGCCGGAGGGGTCGGGCAGAAAGACCGGGTTGTCCACGTCGATCTTCTCGCCCGACTTCATGTAGACGTGGTAGATCACCGAAGGATAGGTGGCGATGATGTCGCAGTTGTATTCGCGCCGCAGACGCTCCTGGATGATCTCCATGTGGAGCAGACCGAGGAATCCGCAGCGGAAGCCGAATCCGAGCGCAGCCGAGGTCTCCGCCTGATAGAGGAAGGCGGCGTCGTTGAGCTGCAGTTTCGCCATGCTCGCCTTGAGCTGCTCGTAGTCGGCGGTGTCGATCGGGTAGATGCCGCTGAACACCATCGGCCGGATCTCCTGAAACCCGGGCAGCGGTTCCCGGCAGGGATTCTTGACGTCGGTGATGGTGTCGCCCATCCGGGTGTCGGAAGGGCTCTTGAGGTTCGGAATCAGGTAGCCGACCGAACCGGCGGAGAGCGCCTCGTCGGCCCGCATCTCGGGGCTGAAGAAGCCGACCTCCTTGATTTCACTTTCGATGCCGTTGCTGAAGAGACGGATGCGCATGCCGCGGCGGAACTCCCCGTTGCGGACCCGGACATAGTTCACCACCCCGCGGTAGGCGTCGTAGTTGGAGTCGAAGATGAGCGCCGAAGCCCCCGGCTCGTCGGTGACCACCGGATGGGGAATGCGCTCGACGATCGCCCGGAGCAGCTCCGGCACCCCTTCGCCGGTCTTGCCGCTCACGCAGAGCGCCTCTTCGCGGGGAAGCGCGAGGATCTCCTCCATCTGCTCGTAGCAGAGCGGCAGGTTGGCCGCGGGCAGGTCGATCTTGTTGATCACCGGGATAATCTTGAGGTTCTGCCGGAAGGCGAGGTTGACGTTGGCGACGGTCTGCGCCTGCACCCCCTGCGTGGCGTCGATCAGCAGCAGTGCGCCTTCGCAGGCGCAGAGCGACCGGGAGACCTCGTAGGTGAAGTCGACGTGTCCGGGGGTGTCGATGAGATTGAGCTCGTAGGTGTTCCCGTCGGTGAAGGAATAGTGCATCCGGACCGGATGGGATTTGATGGTAATGCCGCGTTCGCGTTCGAGATCCATCCCGTCGAGGAGCTGTTCCTGCAGGTCGCGGACGGCGACGGTGCCGGTCAGTTCGAGCAGCCGGTCGGCCAGCGTGGATTTGCCGTGGTCGATGTGCGCGATGATGCAGAAGTTGCGGATCAGTTCAAGTTTTGCCATGTCTGCAGTCCAGGGGTTTGTTTCTTATTCATCCGGATAATATAGCACAACCGCGGGGGGAACTCAAATGTTCCCGGCGCAATTGCCGAAAGTTTCCCATCCTCCGCCGTTTCATGGAAAAGAGAGCGCTTTTTTTCGTCGCGGCCGTTGCGTTGCGCCGCATTTGTGATACAGTAAGAGAAAACCAGAAAACGGGGGAACTTTCATGCGGGAAAAAATTCTGCTCAACGACGACTGGCGGCTGCTCGTCAATCCGCCGGAAACGGCCATTCCGGTGTCCAAGGCCGCGATGTACCTCTCCGCCAAAACCGAACGGCTCAAATGGGGGCCCGGCGCCTATCGCCACAACGACGTGCCGGGATTCTGGGATCTGGAGCAGGAGCTCCCCGCCGAACCGTGGGAGAAGGTCGATCTGCCGCACGACTACATCATCCGGCAGGCGCCCGACCCGAACGAAGCGGGGGCGCTCGGCTTCTTCCACTACGTGCCCGCCTGGTACCGGAAGCACTTCACGCTCGCGCCGGAGGATGCGAACCGGCGGCTCACGCTCTACTTCGAAGGGATCAACGGCATCTCCGAACTCTACCTCAACGGCTGTTTCCTCAAGCGCAGCACCAGCAGTTACGTTCCGTTCGAAGTGGACATCACCGATCTCGCCCGGTTCGACCGCGAGAATGTGATCGCCGTCTACACCGATCCCCGCTCCTTTGAGGGGTGGTGGTACGCCGGCGGCGGCATCCACCGCAACGTCTGGCTGGTCAAGACCGCGCCGCTGGCGGTCGATCTCTGGGGCGTCTTCGTGCCGGTGCGGAAGGAGACGGAAACGAGCTGGCGCGTCCCGGTCGAAGTCACGCTCCGGAATATCGGCTACGAGGCGGAGGAGGCGTCGCTTCGCTGTGAAATCCTCGCGCCCGGCGGTGGAAAGGCGGGAGAAATTCTCCTCTCCGGCACGGTTCCGGCGCGCGACACGGCGACACTCCGCGGAGAAACCCGGGTCGACTCGCCGCTCCTCTGGGATCTGGATGCGCCGCATCTCTACACGCTCAAAGTCACCGTCCGCCGCAAGGATGGCGAAACGTGCGACATGGTGGAACAGCGGTTCGGCTTCCGGGAGATCGAAATGACGCCCGACCGCGGCCTCTTCCTGAACGGCCGCCATGTCAAGATCAAGGGGGTCTGCGCGCACCAGGACTTCGGGCTGACCGGGAAGGCGGTGCCGGACAACCTCTGCCGCTACCGGGTTTCGCTCTTCCGCGAGATGGGGGCGAACGCCTTCCGCGCCAGCCACTATCCGCATCCGGAAGCGACGATGGAGGCCTGCGACGAACAAGGATTGCTGGTGCTGAACGAGACCCGGCGGTACGAATCGAATGAAGAGGCCGTCGCCCAGCTGGAGGCGCTCGTCCGGCGCGACCGGAACCACCCCAGCGTCTTCCTCTGGTCCACCGGCAATGAGGAGATGGCCTACCACGGCATGGAGCAGGGGCACCGGATTCACCGGGCGCTGGAGCATGTGATCCGCCTGCTCGATCCGACGCGACCGGTCACGACCGCGATCACCAACGTGCCGGATGCGAGCGTCTACGCCATCAGTGAAGTGATCGGGGTGAACTACAACCTCGATCAGCTCGACGACCTGCACCGCCGCTTCCCGGAGAAACCGTTCGTCTCCAGCGAGAACTGCGCGGTCGGCTCGACCCGCGGCTGGTACTGGGGGGACAGTCCGGAGCGGGGATACATGGACGCGCGGGACTTCAACCCCGGCCCCGGCACCTTCCAGCTCTTCGGGCGCGAACGGACCTGGAAATTTTTCATGGAACGGCCGTGGATCTCCGGCGGCTTCCAGTGGGACGCGATCGAACACCGGGGCGAAGCGATCTGGCCGCGCCTCTGCTCCTGCTCCGGCGCGCTCGACCTCTTTCTGTTGAAGAAGGAGGCGTTCTACCAGAACCAGTCGCACTGGCTGGAGCGGCCGATGATCCACCTGCTGCCGCACTGGAGCCACCCCGGGTTCGAAGGGATGCCCGTCAGCGTCTGGGCCTATACCAACTGTGACGAAGCGGAACTCTTCCTGAACGGCGTCAGCCTCGGCCGGAAGCGGGTGGAGAAATACCTCCATGTCGAGTGGCAGGTCCCCTACACCCCGGGCAAACTGGAGGCGGTCGGCTATCTCGACGGCCGCCGCGCCGCCGGGGATGTGCGGGAGACCGCCGGTCCGGGCGTCAAGCTCGCGCTGAAGCTGGAGAACGGCCCGGTGGCCGCCGGCGGCAATGAGATCGCACTCTTCACCTGTTCGGTGCTGGATGCCGAAGGGCGCGAGGTGCCCGACGCCTCGCCGCTGGTGCGCTTCGACTGCTCCGGCGCCGGAACGATTCTCGGGACCGGTTCGGACAACACCGACCCGGTTCCGGTTCCCTCGCTCGACCGGAGGATGTACGCCGGCAAGATCGCCGTCGCCCTCTGCCCCGGCAAAGCCGACGCGACCGGAACGGCAAAGGCGACGCTCATCGCGCGTTCGGAGTCGCTCCGCAGCGCGTATCTGCCGGTCGAATTCCCCGCTCCGGCGGAGAAATAACGGCGAAATGACGGAAAACTGACGGCAGGGGAGCGGTATAGTTCCGCCCTCCTGCCGTCCGTCGCTTCGAGCGTCAGCACTCGATCAATTCGTAACAGGTGGAGCCTGCGCCGCACTTCTCGGCATAGGAGAGGATATCTCTGCCCCGGAACTTTCTGCCCCGTTGTGCGGCGGCATCCCAGCAGGCGGCGTCCACCGCGACCGGGTCGGAGGAGAGGAAGAGCCCGATGTCGGGCAGAACCGGCTTCATCGCGTGGGGTTCACAGTCGCACCCTTTGGTGATGTTGAGCGCGAAGTTGAGGTAGATGTGCCGTTTGCCGCAACTGGAGGCGAAAGCATACTCCGCGAGCTTCTCACGGAAAAAGCGGCCGCCGAAGAGCGCGTTCCACAGCCCCCCGAAGGAGAGGATCGAAATCGCGTGATGGGGGCAGATCGAGAAGCAGGCGCCGCAGCCGACGCATTTTTCGTGATCGATGTGCGGATGGTCGCCGATGGTGATCGCGCCCTCGTTGCAGCGGGCGAGGCAGGCGCCGCAGCGGCGGCATTTCCAGCGCCGGATGCGCGGCTTGACCCCCATGTGCATGGCCATCTTGCCTCCTTTCGACGCGAACCCCATCGAGAGCTGTTTCAAGGCGCCGCCGAACCCGGCCAGCATGTGCCCCTTGAAGTGGGAGAGCACCAGCACCTGGTCGGCCTCGGCGAGGAGGCGGGCGATGTGACAGCTGGAGAAGTGGTGCAGATTCACCGGCACGGCGACATCCTCCTCGCCGCGGGCGCCGTCGGCGATCACCACCGGCAGCTGGGTGAAGCCGTGCTCGTGAGCGAGACGGATGTGCCGCTCCCGTTCGAACCGTTCGCCGCCGTAGAGGACGCTGGTCTCGATGTAACAGCTTTCGATGCCGCGTTCGCGGAGAAAGTCGAGGATTCCGGCGTAGTTCTCCGGGCGGAGGAAGGTGCGGTTCCGTTTTTCGCCGAAGTGGACCTTGAGCGGAATCGAAGAGTCGAGCGAAACCGGTTCCCGTTCGACGAAGCGTTCGAGCAGCTGCCGCGCGGCGGCGGAAACCTCCCCGGCGGAGGCGTGCGGCGGGAGCGGTTTGAAGTAGACGTTTGCCATAAGAAGATCCTCTTGTAAATTCGTGCGGTCAATCCATCGTGGCGCGGCGGAAGAGTTCCGCCGCCGCGCACGTTCCATTCACGGCAGGCGGTTGCCGGCGGAGCGGTAGATTTCGTACCACTCCTCGCGGGTGAGCTCCACGTCGGCCCCCCGGCTGTAGTCTGCGACGCGGTCGGCGCGGGTGGTCCCGATGATGGTCTGAATCCGGGCCGGATGGCGCGCAATCCACGCGATCGCCGTCGCTTCGCGGGAGATTCCGTAGCGCTCGCCGATTCTGCCGAGCGTCGTGTTCAGCTCCGCGAATCTGCTGTCCACCAGAAAGTTCCCCTCGAAGAACCCGAACAGGAACGGCGACCAGGTCTGGATGGTGACCTCCCGGAGCCGGCAGTACTCCAGCACGCTGCCGTCGAACATGGTCCCGGCGGAACTGTTGATGTTCACGTTGAGGCCGCAGTCCACGAGCGACGTATGCGCCGGGCCGAATTGAAGCTGGTTGACGATCAGCTTCCGGGGGAGGAACTTCTGGAGCAGCTCCATCTGCGTCGGATTCTCGTTGCTCACGCCGAAATGGCGCACTTTGCCGGAGTCGTACAGAAGCTGGAACGCTTCCGCAACCTCCTCCGGCTCCATCAGCGTGTCGGGGCGGTGAAGGAGGAGAAGGTCGAGACGGTCGGTTTGCAGCCGCTTCAGACTGCCCTCCACCGATTCGAGGATATGTTTTTTGGAAAAATCGAAGAACCCTTTCCGGATGCCGCATTTGCTCTGGAGGAGGATCTTCTCCCGCAGGCCGGGATGTCTGGCCAGCAGCTCGCCGAACCGGGTTTCACAGAGGCCGCCGCCGTAGATGTCGGCGTGGTCGAAGAAATTGATTCCGGCCTCCAGGGCGGCGAAGAACAGCCGCTCCAGTTTCTCTGCCGGGAGTTCCCCGATCCGCATGCAGCCGAGGGCGACGGCAGAGGCGTTCAGGCCGCTGTTTCCGAGATTGAGCTGTTTCATCATAATTTCTCCTGTGCTGTCAGCGTATCGTTTCGCTAATATACAACGCAAAAAAATTCCCGTCAATCCGTCTCTCCCGGAATCCGGAGGATTTTGAACCGCCGGCGGGCGGCGGAACCCGTTTCTGCCGCTTTGCCGCGCTGGCCGAACGGAACATCGCCGCACAGCGGATGGTGCGCGACTAGTCGAATGTACTGCTCGACATCAGTCGGCGCGGAGATCGGCGCGCAGTTCCAGTGCGATCTGGTGAAACTCGCCGTTCTGAAGTTCTGGAATCAGCGGGAGCGGCTCCCGCGGAATCTCGCGGAACTCGCCGCAGTGAAGTGCCCGGAAGAGGCGCTGATCGACCCGCTCACCGGACGGCTTTTGACCCTGGAGATCCCGCCGGAGGCGGACCGCATTCAGGTTCTGCACGGCGGCCGGAACTGGGGGAGGCCCATCCGGCTCTCCCGGCCGTGACGGAGCCGCGTCATCCGCCGCGGGTCCGGCGGTACTCCTGCGGCGAGAGCTGAAACGCCTTCCGGAATGCCTTGCTGAAGGCAAACTGATTGGCGAATCCGGTCGCGTCGGCCGCTTCCGCACAACTGACCGAGGCGTCGCGCAGCAGTTTGGCCGCTTCCGCCAGACGGCTGTTCAGCAGAAAACGGCCGATGGAGATGCCGAACGCTTTCCGGAACCTTTTCTCCAGCGACGAGCGGGAGGTGCCGAACTCCCGGGCCAGCCGGTCCAGACCGGGGGATTCCGCCAGATGCGCCCGGATGAACTCCAGAAGCGGGAGAAAGTCCAGATAGGCCGTCCGGAAATTCTGCAGTCCGAGACGCGGTTCGCTCTGTTCGAGAATGAGTTCCAGCAGTTCGAATTCCGCCCGTTTCAACCGGCAGACCTCCGGCAGCGTCTCGTGCCGGTTCTCCGCCAGAATCCGGACCAGCGCACAGATCCGCTCCCGGATCTCCCCTTCCAGCAGACGGGGGACCCGGTAGAACTGCAGGATGTTCCAGTTGGGTTCCAGAAAGAAGTTGAAATGGCCCCAGATGCTCAGGTGCCCCTCGTCCAGAGCGAGAAACCGGTGACGCACGCCCGCGGGGATCACCCAGCAGGAGGGGCCTTCCGCATGAATCTCCTCCTCCTCGTCGAAGAGACAGCTGCTTCCGTGGTACGAAATCCCTTCGAGCCGCTCCTGACAGGTCACCACTGTGAACGGCAGGGTGCGGACCGTCCGCGGGTGGTCTGGAAACACCCGGGTCACATCCCCGTCCAGCCGTTCGATGCGCAGGTGGCGGAAATATTCCGATTTTCCGTAATATGACATAGTATTTCTCTGATTCAACATTCTTTTTTTCCATCTTTTGTAATATACTATAAAAAAAGAGAAAACCAATGTTCCGCGTAAGAAAATGATTTCAGGAATCGTTCTGCTCATCCTCGCCGGAATCTGCTGGGTCGCGATCGGCATTGCGGTCAGCCGCTGTGCCGCGACCGGGTTGAACTACAACATCGTCCAGATGATCTCCTCGGCCGGAGCCGCTCTCATCAGCGTGCCGGTTCTGTTTCTGTCGGGCGGCCGGCCGGAACTGCCGGGGAAGATTCTGCTGGCCGTCTTTCTGCTTCATTTCGGCGCGGGCGTGGCGAACTATTTCAATTACGTGTTGACTGCGCGCGCCATGCGGCTCGGCCACAACGGCATCGTCTGGGGAATGATGCAGTCCGGATTGCTGGCTCCCTTTCTGATGGGCGTGCTCTTTTTCAACGTGCCGCTCCCGCTCGGGCGAGTGCTGGGAATCGCCGCGATTCTCTGCGGCATTCTTCTGCTGGGAGCGACCCGGGACCCGGGTGCGGGCCGCCGGAGTTCCTCCCGGGCGCGCTGGCTCATTCCGGCATTCGGCGCATTCCTGCTCGCGGGCGTGACGCAGTGCTGCAACAGTCTGCCCTCCTACTGGAAGATCGCCGCGGATTCCGGAAGCGTCTTCCGCACCTTCTCCTGCATGACGGGCAATGCGGCGGGATTTCTGATCTGTCTGGAATTCGATCCGGCGCTGAGGCGTTCCCCCCGGTCCGCGGAGTGGAAGATCGGCCTGCTGCTTCTGCTGTTGTTCTGCCTCAGCAACTATTTCTTCTTTTACAACGGGCTGAATCTCGTCGCGGAGGCCGGTGCCGGCTCCATCGGCTATCCGATTCCGATCGGCGTGTGCATCATAGGCTTCACCGTGTACTGTGCCGTGCATCGGAAGGAGCGTTTCCCGCTCGCCGGCTGGATTGGATTGATCGCCGTCACGCTGGGGATCATCGGCATCAGTCTGCGATGAACCGGTCCGCCGGTGTGCCTGTGAAAAACGCCGCGGGGTTCGCCGCGGATAAAATTTTGCTTCGTGATAGTGCATCCAGAAAACTACAAAGAAGGGTAAGACGATGGATTCTTTCGCCAGACGGGACCGTTTTGTACAGCAGCTTTTCGTACCGGGCAGAAAGCGGAAAAGACTTTTTTCGCTGCTCTGCAACGGCAACCAATTGACCTCCGACACCCTTGACTTCCGGGACTCCTCCCGGCCGCAGGAGCACTGGGACGAGCGGGAAATCCTCTATGAGATCGAGCCGGGCAGGCTGATGCTGCGCCTGAATATGCGCATCTACCGAAAGTTCCCCATCGTCGAATGCCAGCCCTGGCTGGAAAACCCCGGCGCGGAACCGAGCGGGATCGTGGAGGAGTTCCGCCCGCTGGATCTGCAGGAGGAGCTGCCGCCGCAGAATCTTGTAATGCCGGACTGGCAGGACGGCACTCATATCACCGTCCGTTACAATCTCGGTTCCTGCGCCGACATCAACGACTTCATTCCGCAGACGCGGGAGCTCTGGACCCGCTCCGGCTCCAACCGCTTCGTCATGGAGTCCTGCGAAGGGCGGCCGAGCTCGACGTTTCTCCCCTACTTCGGCGTCGACACCGGCGAATTCGAGGGGATGAACATCGGCGTCGGCTGGGGCGGCGCGTGGAAGGCGGAGATCGAGATCCCGGTGGAGAACTGTCCGGTTTTCTACCACCTGCACCACTACCGGATCTCTCTCTCCATGCTGCGCACCCGGTTCCGGATGTTGCCGGGCGAGAAACTCCGTCAGATTGGATTCTTCCTTCATTTCCGCGGCGGGAAGAGCGTCCGCGAGGCGCAGAATGAACACCGCCGTTTCATGGTCGCCCATCATGCGCCGCGCGATTCGAAGGGGAATCTCCTCAAGCCGCCGGTCTCCTTCGTCACCTGGGGCGGACTCTCCTCCGGAAAAATGCTCGACCGGATCGCCGCAATCGAAAGGCATCAGCTCCCTTACGAGGTGTTCTGGATCGACGCCGGGTGGAGCGGCTACCCCGGCCCCTGTCCCCACTTTCTCGATGAGGAGGAGCAGAAGAAGGAGGGTCGCTCCGACTGGCCGGTGCGGGTTGGCAACTGGGAGATCAATTCCGTTCCGCATCCGAACGGACTCAGGCCGGTCAGCGACGCCGCGCGGAAGGCGGGGATGAAATTTCTCGCCTGGTTCGAGCCGGAACGGGTGCATTCGCGCTGCCGCGGCTCCATCCTCACCGAACACCCGGAGTGGCTGACGACCTGCGGTGACAGCGACGTCTTTCTGCTGAATCTCGGCAATCCGGAAGCGCTGGACTACATCTTCCATACGCTCCGGACGCTGATTGAGGAGCAGGGAATCGACATCTACCGCGAGGACTTCAACTTCAACACGCTTCCCTACTGGGCCGCAATGGATGCGCCGGACCGGATCGGCGTCGCGGAGATGAAACATGTCGCCGGCCATTATGAACTGTGGGAACGGCTCCACCAGGCGTTCCCGGACATGCCGTTCGACAACTGCGCTTCCGGCGGTCGCCGGCTCGATTATCTCGCACTCACCTACAGCTGGCCGCTCTGCCGGAGCGATTACGCCTGTCTGCTGCACTATCTGCGGGAGTACGTTCAGGTCCAGAGTCTTTACTTGAGCGACTGGGTGCCGCTCCATGCGGGATTCACCTGGATGCCGGAACACGACCCCTACGATTTTCTGAGCTGCTCCGGGACCGGTATTTCCAACAAGATCTGGCAGTACGACAGCCGGAGCGTTCCGGCGGATGACGCATATGACTGGGAGTATCACCGCACCATGCTCTTTCATCAGAAACGGCTCCGCGACATCCTGATCGACGGCAATTTGTATCCGCTGACGGAACGGCCGGACAATCCTGCGGTCTGGTGCGCCTGCCAGGTTCACCTGCCGGAGAGCGGAAGCGGTTTTGTCCTCGCCTTCCGCCGTCCGCAGAGTCCGGAGGCGCAGATGAGTTTTGCCCTCAACGAGATCCAGCCGACGGCGGAGTACGAACTGGAATATCTGGACGGTACGACCCGCATCGTCCGGGGCGGGGAACTTGCTTCCGGCCTGCAGATCGTCATGGAGATTCCCCGTTCCGTCACCCTCATCTACTATCGGAGAGTGAAATGAACCATATAAAACCGTTCAAAATCTGTGGAAACATCTATTTCGTCGGGACGGAACCGGCATCCTCCCACCTGATCGCGACCGAAGAGGGGCTGATTCTGCTGGACAGCGGGTATCCGCAGACGCTGCATCATGTGATCGAGTCGATCTGGGAACTCGGGTTTGATTCCCGCGAAATCCGCTGCGTGATTCACTCCCACGGGCACTACGACCACCTCGGCGCGACCCGGGCACTGCTCGAACTTGCCGACGCGGAAACCTTTCTCGGCGCGGAGGATGTCGATTACGCCAACGGCACGCTGGACCTCACCTGGGCGAAGGAGCTCGGGTATGTGTACAAGGAGGCATTCGAGCCGGACCACGCGTTGCGTGACGGTGATCGCATCCGTCTCGGCACTACGGAGATTCTCTGTCTGGCGACTCCCGGCCACACGCCGGGGACCATGTCGTTTTTCTTCGACACGGAGGAGAACGGCGTCCGATACCGGGCCGGCATGCATGGCGGGGTGGGGGTCAACTCCATGACGGCGGAATTTCTGAACCGCTATCATCTTCCGTTCGACTGCCGGGAGAAATTTTTCGCCGGGCTGGAACGTTTGAAGCGGGAGCATGTTGACGTGCCGCTCGGCAACCACGTGCACTGCAACGACACGCTGGGGAAGGCGGCCCGGATCGGTTCCGGAGCGGGAAATCCCTTCATCGCTCCCGGGGAGTGGATTCCGTTTCTCGAAACGTGTGCCGAACGTCTGCAACGCCAGATCGAAGCGGAACGTCGCCGCTGACGCCTCGGGAGGAGACGGAGGGCGTTTCACCGGCTTCCCGGGGCCGCGGCGGGGGAGAGCGTTACGGCGTGAATCCACAGCGTGCTCCCTTCCGCCGGTTTCGTCTGGAGGCGTACCACCGGACTGCGAAGCGCGTGTGCCACCCGGAAACGGAACTTCTGCTCCGCCCTCTTCGGCGATCCCTGCCAGGTGCAGTTCCGGGTCTCGGTGATGCGCCTGCCGTTCCCGTCGATGCCGGAGAGTGTGACGGTCACCGGGAGGGGACGGTCCGGCGCGGCGTTCCAGTCGGGGGTCCACGCCGAGCGGCGGAAGGCGGGCTTCTCCATCACCAGATCTTTGCCCGAATAGTTCACCGTCAGTTCCCATTCGCTTCCGGCCGGAAGTTCCGCCGGGCCGACGCTCAGTTCCAGCGGCGGGTCGGGGTAGCGCATCTCCAGCGCGCTTTCGCCGTTGCGGAACACCGGGTAGCTGCGGAAATCGTGGGTCAGCGCCACCCCTTCCGGAAAGTCGTCGTTTCTCGCGCCGGTCTTCCCGTTCCGCAGGGAGTTCCAGGTGAAGCATCCGGCGATGAGGTCCGGGCGCGGCCCGGTGCCGGCGGCGACCTCCGCTTTCGCGTCCGCGGCGGGCGTTTCCGCTCCGGAGGCGTCGAACCGGACGTTCATTCCATAACGGTTTCCCGGCAGGATGGTTCCGGCCGGATGGAGCGTCAAGTGCTTCTCTCTGTCGGTGCGGAAACGGAACTCGAAGGCGGAATCGGGGTATCCGTTTCCGGTCGGCAGCACCTCGTACCGGGCGGTGACCTGCGGCGTCTCATCGAAGAGAAATTGGATGTTGCAGACTAGCGGCATATTCTCCGCCCGCCCGTAGGTGGGGCGCAGTTCCGCTTCGACCGACAGCGCGAGGTGGTTCCCGTCGCGTTGGAGTGAGACGAAGCTCTCGAAATCCACCAGCGTGCGGAGCGTCTTTTTCCCGGCGAGGAAGAGTTCTCCCATCGTGAAGAGCAGTTTCCCGTCGGATTTGCGCCGGAATTCGCGCACCACGCCGCCGCGGTGGCTGATCTTCATCCGATAGTGGCGGTTTTCGAGAAGGTAGTCGTTGCCGAGGTCGGTCACGGAGAGTTCCCCGACGCGCCACGGGGCGGCGGCGATCTTCTTCGCCGGAAGGGCTTCCCCCGGTTTCAGCTGCATTTTCCCGTCGCCGATCAGCTGCAGGTGCACCCCCGGAACTTCGCCGAAACGGCGGAAAAGCCGGAAGGCCGGAGCGTTTCCCGTCTCGAATTCCGCCACACAGCTTCTGCCCTCGCCGTCGGCGAACAGCAGGCGCGGTTCGTTCAGGGCGAGCGGCGTCAGCCGGGAATCGGCGAGCAACGTGAAGTCCTCCCCCCGCCGGAAGGGCGACCGCTTGAGCGAAGGCCGCCAGCGCATGCCGCGGGCGAAGGCCGGGGAGATGTGCTCCTCCCACCAGACCAGGCCGGCCGGGTAGCGCAGCTCCTGCATGGAGACTGCGGGCAGAAGCAGCCGCATGGTGTCCGGCAGTTTCACTTCGACGGCGATGCCGTCCGCCCGGCAGAGCCAGCGCCAGCTCGCGTCGCCGGCCCGGCCGCACAGGGCGACGCCGTCGGGCCGCGATTCGATGTTCGTCTCGATTTTCTCCGGGAGCGGGCTCCAGGCGGCGCTCAGAAGATCGGCCGCGCCGAAGAGCTCCCGCCCGTCGGCGGAGAGAATGGCTTCCGGCAGTGCGGTCGCCGGGTCGAAACGCAAGGTGTAGCTCCCCGCTTCGATCCGGTTGCCGTTTTGCCGGACCATGTCTGTCGCGGCGGTGCGGGGTGCGGCCGGGGCGGCCTCCTTCATCGGAGTTCCCGCCTTCAGCAGCAGAATGTCCCACGGGGCGAGCGAGAGTTCGGCGCGGTTTCCGCGGCGGGCGATGGCGCGGCCGCTCATCGCGTCGACGACCGACGGAGCCTTCTGCAGCGCTTCGGGCAGAAGCGGCGTGATGGTGCGCGCTTCCGGTGCGAAGTTGAGAACTGCCAGCACGGCGGAATTGTCGTTGCGCCGTTCGATCAGGAGAGCGCCGCCGTCGTGGGTGTACCGGGGGGTGCCATGGTTGAGTTCCGGGGTGGTGCGGCGCAGTTCATTGAGCTTCTGATAGAAGCGGTAGTTGCCGAACATGTGGTCCGAGTAGCAGAGCGGCACCCCTTCGCTGAAATAGAGCAGCGCCTCCAGCGGCCGCGAGGCGGAAAATCCGCAGACCGCCAGCGCGTGACGGTTGTCGTTGGTGACGATGCTGCGCATCATCAATGCGCCGGGAACGTCGGCGTAATGGGACTCCTCCAGATACTGCGCCAGCTGTGCTGCGAAGGGTCCCGCCGGAATCTCGTTGATCTTGTACGGCAGATAGTTGGTCAGAATGTCGTAGCTGAGATCGGCAAACCGGGTGTAGGGGTAGCCGTGGGTTTCCGCCAGCGTGAAGTTTTCCGGGGAGATTCGTCTGGCCTCGTTCCGGATGGTGTTCATGACCCGGATGCCGCCGGCGAGTTCGGCCAGACTGGCGCGGGGATAGGAGAGCGCGGGCACCTGTCCGCCGTTTTCGGCGAGGAATCTCTCCCAGACCCCGTCCGGGAGCGGCGTGTTGCGGGGATTGGCTTTGAACCGTTCCTCGAACGGCACCCGGCGCGGCAGACCGCGTCCGGCGCGCCGCCAGTTGGGGCAGGAGCTGCCTGCGACCGCGTCGATCCGGAACGCTTCGGCGCCGTGCTCGCAGTAGTTGCGGGCATACTGCCCGAGCTTCCGGTTCCACTCGGGGCTGTTGAAGTCGGCGGGCCGCCCGGAAAGCGTCATGCCGTTGTAGAGGAAGAGCCGTTCAAGAATCGAGGGGACTTCGCCGCCGTGCGGTACGATGTCCTGCATCAGCGCGATTCCGGAGTCTTTCAATTTCGCGGCGAAGTTGCGGTACTCCTCCCAGTTGCCCCAGGTTGGATCGACCCGGGTGAAGTCGACCGGATTGTACCGCACAGTTGAAACCTGCACCGGCGGCAGATAGAAGACGTTGAACCCCATCTCCCGGACCCGTTCAGCTTCCCCCCCGGCGGCATCGTTGAAGTTCGCCATCTGAAATTCGGCGCCGTAACTGCCGTAGATCCGGCTTTCGGCCACGCGTGCGGGGCGATCCTGCGGCGCGGTCTGGCCGGTAGCCGTGAAGAGTTTCGGCAGATCGTTGCGGAGCGCCTGCTGAATCGGGCGGGAACTTGCCTCCAGATAGAGCGGGTCGAGCGAATGGCGCACCCCTTTTTCCGCCCATCCGGCGCAGCTTGTCGGCAGTTCGATGCGGAGAGAACCGCCTCTCCGGCGGATGATATACGCGTATCCCTCCTGCTCTTTCTTCTGGAGGAAGAGCAGTGACGGGCCTTTTTCCTGTTCTAAAAGAAGCGCCCCGACGTAGTGCGGGGCGTACAAGCCGGCGTTGTCCGGGAGGTGTTCCAGGCGGCCTCTGCCCCATTGGCCGCTGCCTGCTCCGGAAAATTTATGGCTGCTGTCCCAGATTCCCCTCGGGTTGTTGAAGAAGACGCCGGGGAAGAGGTATTTCCCCCGGCAGGGCATGGCAAGAAGCCAGGTGAACCGGTGAAACGACCGCTCCGGATCGTTGCCGAGGTACGCGAAGGAGACCTGCCGCCGCAACCGGTTCGGCGCGGTGGCGCCGAACTGGATCGTCTCGATGAAATTCCATTCCGGCGCGGCGTATTCCAGCTCCAGCGTGCCGGATTTCGCATCGAAGCGGCTCTTCACCAGCCGGGTTTCCTCGCTGTTCAGACTTTGTCCGCCGTTCAGCTTCAGTTCGAACGGCGCCGTTTCGCCGGTGAAGAGAATCCGGTTGTCGAAGGAGAGACTGCGCCAGCTGCCGTTGTCGCGGTTCAGAATCAGCTTCCAGCGGCCGGATTCAAACGCGACCGATGGCGCTTCCGGGCGGACGGAGCTCCGGTCGGTGAAGCGGTATTCCCCGGTGATAACGAGCTCGACGTTTCCGTCAACGACCCGGTCCTGATAGAGCGTTTCGCCGGCGGGAATGAGGAGAGTGCCCTGTTCCGCCGCGACCGGTTTGAGCTCCGGCAGGGAGCGGGTCCACTCCGGTTTGAGCGGGAAATTCTCCGTCTTTACATTGCGCAGCTGGAGATAGGGATATTGTTCTCCCGCGGCCTGGCGCATCCGGGAGAAGCCGACGCGCACCAGCTGTTTGCGGTCGGTCCGGAAACGGATTTCAAACTTCCGCCACTGGTTGTCCTTGACCTCCGGCAGATACATCCAGAGCCGGCGCCGGCGGGAGTTCTCTTTCGTGTCCCAGGCCGGGTGTTCGAAGACCGCGCCCTCCGGGGCGGAAACCGGGTCCAGCGTGGTTCCCGGCGAGTGGCCGACGAGATCGATGCGCAGTGCGGGGCCGGCGTACAGCGGGAGGGCGGCGGCCAGCAGGAGCAACAGATGCCAGAATTTCTTCATATCGTTTCCTTTCCGGTTGATGGTTTTGAATTTCCGTTACAGACACTGGATGTAGCGTCCGGGGAAGATCGGGTCGATCGCTTTGGTGATGGCGCCTTTCCCCAGCAGCTTTGCCCCGCCGGTGGCGGCGTGGCCGTCGAGATAGAAGACGTTGGTCTGATTGCCGTGAACCATCGCCAGATGGCCCATGTTTTCGCTGCCGAGACACCAGAGCTTGCCGATGTTGGAGCGTGCGGCGAATTTTCCGCCGGAGACCATCATGCCGTCGCCGCCGAGAATTCTCTGCGCCGGGCTCCCTTTGGCTCCCTTGAAGGTCTGCCAGCAGGTGTTGTCATCGACATATTCATACCCCACGCCGGCGACCAGATTTTTCGCCTCCCGCTTGAAGGGATCCCAGGACCCGCTGTAGGACTGAGCCGCCCGCCCCCAGTCGAGCAGGGAATAGCAGAGCCAGGTGGCGGTTCCCTCGTTGGCGATGTTGCTTGCGGTGTAATTGGTCGCCTTGCGGATCGCTTCGCAGTAGACCACATTGACCGGGAGATACTTGTAGGCGAAGAGCACCCGCCCGGAGGTGATCACATCCTCCCCGAAGAACGGAAACGAACTGTCATACACCCGGCCCGCATTCGCATAGGCGATCGGCATCCACTCCTGATTGTCCATTCCGTACTGGGTGCAGGCCAGCGCGTACTGTTTCTGCTGGCTGGTGCAGTTGACGGTCTGCGCCCGCTCCCGGGCCTTGTTCAGCGCCGGCAGCAGCATCGCGGCGAGAATGGCGATGATCGCAATAACAATGAGCAGTTCGATCAACGTGAATGAACGGGACGCTTTGCCGGAGCAGGGAACGGTTCCTTGAGGAATCAACGGTACTTTCTGCATGGTTTCACCCCTTTCTGCTTACAGGTGATATGTGATGGATTTGGGTATCTTGCGGCATACGGCGCTGACATCGGCGCCGTCGATCTGGCTCCAGAGCAGTTTCACCGCCTCGGCGGCCATCTCTTCCGTGCGGTACCGGTAGGCGATTCCGCGCAGATCCGGCATTGCGCTCAGCACAGTCTCGTCGAAGCACCACAGACATTGTTCCGGATCGTCTCCGCGCCAGCCCGCCGGCAGCCGGTTGTGGCAGTAGCGGGGCCAGTTCATGTAGACCCCGTCCGGAGGGCAGTTGTGCTGGAGCGCCGCCTGAAATTCCACGACGAAACGCTCCGGCGAGTCGAAGAAGCAAATCTCTTCCGGCGGGAGCTTCTCTCTGCGGTACACCGCTTCGATTCCCGGCCGGAACTCCTGAAAATAGCGCTCGTTCATCAGCCACCAGATGCGGCGGCATCCTTTGCGGAAAAGCGCTTCCGCCAGCAGTTCCCCGGTTGCGGCGTAATCGGCGGTGACCACCGGCAGCGAGTCGCTCTCGTGGAACAACGTGACGACCGGCATCCCCTCCCGGTGCAGTTTGCGGAGCGACTCCTCCACGGCCGGAGAGGGCTGGAGCCAGAGCAACCCGTCGTAATGGCCCGCTTTCAGAAGCGAATGGAAGTCGCGCGAATTGGTGTTGGTGAAAATGACCGGGTGCGGCTGCGCCTTCAGCGTGTCGTAAAGTTTGAGTCCGCACTGCATCTGAGCCTCCCAGAGCGGCCGGGGAATCGCATAATAGAGCCCGTTGCCGATGCCGATGCCGATGTTGCGGATGTGTTCCGCCTCGCGGTAGAAATACTCGCGGTTCGGTTTGGTGAACGTGCCGACGCCGGGAATTCCGTAGATCCAGTTTTCATCGGTGAGCCGTTTGTATTCCGCGGCGACGGTCCGCTGGGAGACCGAGAGCTGGCGCGCCATCTCCGTCGAGGAGGGCAGGCGGATCGACTGCCCGCGCGCCTCCTGAATCAGCCGGACCACCTCGTGGCGTACCAGCAGACTTGCTCCCGTCTCCTTCACAATCGGATTCTCCTGTTTTGCATAAGTGATTGCATAGGTAATAAAGCATTAATTCTTCCATTTGCAAGAGTG
>NZ_DBEXAY010000288.1:0-28022 GCF_048170485.1 Victivallis sp.
ACAGGGTATGATCCCTCCTGGGTTAACGCCATGAACCAGAAGGAGCATGTCAGATTCAAACCCGCGCCCATGAAAAAACAACACCGTCTGTCACTCTTCGGGAAAAAATCCGATGACACAGCTCACCGGCCGGCGCCACAAATCGTCGAATGCCCCCGATGCGGCTCCCGACAGTTCTGCGCAGACAAAAGCGGAATCAATTTCACCAATGCCGTCATCGGCGGAGCACTGTTCGGCGCCGTCGGTCTCCTGGCCGGACTGCTCGGCAAAGATCAGGTCACCCTCACCTGTCTGAACTGCGGTCATACGTGGAAACCGGGCAGAAAATAATTTTTGCACGAAAAACCTTCCCCGGTTCCGGGAAATGACGCCGGGGATACTTGAAAAATCCCCGCTGCCGAGGTATAGTTTCCCCGTCGCCGCTTCGGGAAGCAGCGATGCGGAATCACTCCGGAACAGATCAACTTCAATCGGGATTCTCTCTTTACCGTGGCTCGGATTCACTTCTTTCATTCGCTCCGGCGGACATGGCTCCTGCTGTCGCTCCTCGCCGCGCTCCCCCTCGCCGCCGCAACAGAATCCGGAACGCCTCCCCGGCGGATTCTCTCCACCACCACCGCCGGAACCGCGCTCCTCATCGAACTCGGCGCCGCCGGTGAACTCGCCGCCATCGACCGCTACGGCAAAATCGTCCCCGGCACCGAACACGCCGCCGAAGTCGGCCGCGGCAGCGCCCTCTCCGCCGAACGGGTCCTGCTGCTCGAAATCGATCTCGCCGTCATCTGGTATTACCAGCACAGCCTGCAATCCCTCTTCCGCCGCATGAACATCCCCACCTTCATCGTGCCGCCGCTGCGCTGCGACAACTATCCCGATGTGGTCGAGGCGCTCGGGAAACGGATCGGACGTGCGGAAAAAGCGGCGGAACTCGCCGCCAGGTTCCGCCGCCTCATCCGCGAGCTGGAGCAAAACGCCCCCGCACGCCGCACCCGCGTCTATCTCGAACTCTACTCCCCCTGCCGGAGCGCCGGCAACGAATCCTACGCCGGCGACCTCCTCCGTCTCTCCGGCGGCGAAAACGTCGTCTCCTCCCTGCAGCGCTCCGGCACCGTCTCCGCCGAAGCGATCATCCACGGCGATCCGGAAGTGATCTTTGTCGTCGACGGCTTCACCTCCCCCGATGAACTCGTCAAACGCAGCGGCTGGGGCGAAATCTCCGCCGTCCGCAACCGGCGGGTCTTCACGATCGATCGCAAATACCTCGTCCCCGGCTACGATCCGGCCGGCGCCATCCGGGAGATGTCGCGGCATCTTCACTCCCCCCGGAAACAGTGAGCCGCCCCCTCCCCTCTCGGGAACGGGACGGCTCAGTTTGCTCTATTGCGCTGTTTTATTCAGCGGAATCGCTCTTCTTCCGGCGGGATGGCTTCTTCTCCGCCTCTTCCGGGAAGAAGAGAATCTTCTGCTGATCCAGCTCCACCCGGACTCCCGTCGCGTGCTCGAAGCTCCCCCGCAGCAGCTCTTCCGCCAGCGGGTCCTCGATGTAGCGCTCGACCGCCCGGCGCAGCGGACGCGCGCCGAACTCCGGCTCATACCCCTTCGAAATCAGATACTCCTTGACCTCGTCGGAGAGATGCAGTTCGAGCTTCCGCCCCAGCAGACGCTCCCGCAGCTTGGCAAGCTCGATGTCGACGATCCCCATCAGATCCTTGCGGTCCAGACTGCGGAAGACGATGATGTCATCCACCCGGTTGATGAACTCCGGCTTGAAGAACTTCTTGGCGATGCCGAGCAGTCGCTCGTCGTTCTTCCGGGTCTCGGCGAGCGTATCGCCGCCGAAGCCGAGCGGCGCCACGCCACGGGCGATCTGTTCGGCCCCCACGTTGCTGGTCATGATGATGATCGTGTTCCGGAAATCGATCCGGCGGCCGAGCGTATCGGTGATCCGCCCCTCCTCCAGAATCTGCAGCAGCATGTGCATCACATCCGGATGCGCCTTCTCGATCTCGTCGAAGAGCACCACCGAATAGGGATGACGACGGACCTTCTCGGTCAGCTCGCCCCCTTCGCCGTGCCCGACGTATCCCGGCGGCGAACCGACCAGCCGCGAGACGTTGAACTTCTCCATGTACTCGGACATATCCACCTGAATCAGCGCGTCGGCGTCGCCGAACATGAACTCCGCCAGCGCCTTCGCCAGCAGCGTCTTGCCCACGCCGGTCGGCCCGAGGAAGATGAACGAACCGATCGGACGGGCCGGATTCTTGAGGTCGGCGCGCGAACGGCGCAACGCCCGCGAAATCACCTCCACCGCGGCATCCTGCCCGATCACCGTCTTGCGCAGCTCCTCCTCCATGCGGAGCAGTTTGGCACTCTCGCCCTCCTGCATCTGCTGGAGCGGCACCCCGGTGAGTTTGGCGACCACCGCCGCAATATCGGCGCGGGTGACCGGCGTGCGCTTCTCGGAGCACTGGCGCTTCCAGTTCTCCTGCAGATCGAGAATCCGCTGACGCAGTTCCCGTTCGACATCCCGCCACTTCGCGGCGGCTTCGAAGTTCTGCTCGACGATCGCCGCCTCCTTGTTCGCCTTCGCCGACTCGATTTCGCTCTCGATCGAAGCGGTGTCCGGCGGCGGGACGACGCTGCTGATCCGGGCGCGGGCGCCCGCTTCATCCATCACGTCGATCGCCTTATCCGGCAGAAACCGCCCGGAGATGTACCGGTCGGAGAGCCGCACGCACGCCTCCAGCGCGCCGGGACCGTATTCGACATGATGATGCTTTTCGTAGGTCTCCTTCAGCCCTTCGAGAATCCGGATCGAATCCTCGATGCTCGGCGGATTGACCATCACCGGCTGGAACCGGCGCTCCAGCGCCGCGTCCTTCTCGATCCCCTTGCGGTACTCGTCGAGCGTGGTGGCGCCGACGCACTGCAGTTCGCCGCGCGACAGCGCCGGTTTGATGATGTTGGCGGCATCCATCGCGCCTTCCGCGCCGCCCGCGCCGACGATGGTGTGCAGCTCGTCGATGAACAGAATCACCTTGCCGGAGTTGCGCACCTCGTCGATCACCGCCTTGATCCGCTCCTCGAACTGGCCGCGGTATTTGGTCCCCGCCACCATCAGCGGCAGGTCGATCGCATAAATCATCTTGTCGGCCAGCAGGTCGGGCACCTTGCGCGCGACGATCGCCTCGGCCAGCCCTTCCAGAATGGCGGTCTTGCCGACCCCCGCCTCGCCGATCAGCACCGGATTGTTCTTCGTGCGGCGGCAGAGCACCTGAATCACCCGTTCGATCTCATCCTTGCGGCCGATCACCGGGTCGAGCTCCCCGCGGGCGGCGAGGTCGGTCAGGTTGCGCCCGAAGGCGTTCAAGGCGGGCAGTTCCGCGCCGTTTCCGGCCGGTGCGCCGCCGGGAGCGTTCCCCTGCGGCGGCAGCGGATTCTCCGGCGCCTCCTCGCCTTCGGGCAGGTAGTCCGAATCGAGCGTCTTGATGATCGCCTGGCGCACCTCTTCCGGATTGACGTTGAGATTTTGAAGAATGCGCGCCGCCTGGCTCTCCCCTTCACGCAGAATCGCCAGCAGCAGGTGTTCGGTGCCGATGAAGTTGTAGTTCATCGCCGCCGCCTCCCGCGCCGCCAGCACCAGCACCCGCTTGAGCCGGGGCGTGAGCGGCAGTGCGCCCGAGGTCTTGGTCTGACCGCCGACGCCGCAGCACTTCTCCACCTCGATTCGAAGCTGCTGGAGATTGAGCCCGAGCGATTTGAGCACGTTCACCGCGACACCTTCGTTGAGTGCGAGAATGCCCAGCAGAAGATGTTCGGTGCCGATATAGTCGTGATTGAACCGTTCCGCCTCCTGTTTGGCAAGCAACAGAATCTGCCGCGCCCGGGGCGTCAGGTTGCCGAAATTGTTTTCTTCCTGATTTGCCATGATTGCACCTCCTCATCGATACCGGTAATATACAGTGCAAAACCGCGTTGTCAATCTTGAAATCCGGCACGTCGCGCGGCATATTAAAAAAAAGGAACCATTCAGCATATGTCGGATAACAGAAAAAAAGCGGTCGCCGCACTCTCCGGAGGCGTCGACTCCTCCACCGCCGCCGCACTCGCGCTGGAGGCCGGGTACGAGGTCGTCGGCGCAACGTTGCGGCTGCGCCACCCGGACCCGGAATTTTCCGCCGCTCAGGTGTGCGCCTCGAAAAACGACGAAGCCGCCGTCGAACAGGTCTGCCGGACACTGGGAATCGCCCACCGCTATCTCGACGAATATCCGGCATTCGAAGCGGAGATCCTCCGCCCCGCCGCCGAAGAGTACGCCGCCGGGCGCACCCCCAATCCCTGCTGCCGGTGCAATCCCGGAATCAAGTTCGGCAAACTGATCGAATTCGCCCGCTCCATCGGCGCGGAACGGATCATCACCGGGCACTATGCGAAACTTTCGCGCCGCCCCGACGGCGTGTGCGAACTGCGCCGCGGCGACGACCGCCGCAAGGATCAGAGCTACTTCCTCTACCGGCTCGGCCAGCGGGAACTTGCCATGGCGGAGTTCCCGGTCGGCGCCATGGAGAAGGAGGCGGTCCGCGCCGTCGCCGCCCGCTATGGCTTCGTCACCTCCGACAAGCCGGACAGTCAGGACGCCTGTTTTCAGGTGCCGGGCGAATGCTTCAGCGAGACGCTCCGGAAGCTCTGCCATCTGCCCGCCCGGCCCGGCAGTTTCCTCTATCGCGGCAAGATCGTCGGCCGTCACTCCGGAATCCACCAGTACACCATCGGCCAGCGCAAGGGGCTGAACGTCGCGCTCGGCGTCCCCGCCTACGTTGCGGCGATCGATCCGGTTTCGGGGGACATCACGCTGGAAACCGCCCCGGAGGCGCTCCTCTCCGCCAGTTTCGTCCTCCGCGACCTCCACTGGCAGTCGGGGCGTGCGCCGGAGGATGACGGGCCGCTCCAGGTGCAGATCCGCTACCGTTCTTCCGGCGAACCGTGCCGGCTCGAACAGTTCCCCGGCGGCTGCCGGGTGTTTCCGCTCCGGCCGCTCCGCGCCGTCACGCCGGGGCAGTCCGCCGTCTTCTACCGCGATGATCTGCTGCTCGGCGGAGGAGTGATCGACCATGCTGATTAAGATCGTCGTCATCGGCCGGCTGAAGGACCGCGCGCTTCAGGCGCGCTGTGACGAGTTCGCCAAGTGGCTCGGCCCCTATGCGAAACTCGAAATCCGGGAGCTGCCGGATTCCACCGTCGAGCGGGAGGGCAAGGCGATCCTCAAGGAGCTCGACCGGGAGCGGGGCGCCGTCGTCGTGCTTTCGGAAGAGGGGCGGGAGTTCACCAGCACCGCCTTCGCCTCGGTGCTCGGCAATTTCAACCGCAAAGTGGTTTTCGTCATCGGCGGCCCCTACGGGCTGGATCCGGCGGTCAAGGCCCGCGCGGAGCTGCTCTGGTCGCTCTCGAAACTCACCTTCACCCACGAAATCGCCCGGTTTCTGCTCTTCGAACAGCTTTTCCGCGCCAGCTCCATTCTCCGCGGCGGCAGTTATCACAATCCGTAGGGAAACTTCCGCTCCGGTTCAGTTCCGCGGCGGCATGGCGACGGAGGCCCGCTCGTTGAGCCGGCAGGGCACCAGCGTATCCTTGCCGACCTGCCCGCCGCCGATCCGGCACTCGAGCGTGTTGAGAGCACAGCGGGCAAGCGCCGGAAAATCCTGCCCGATCGTGGTCTGCGGCGGGTCGAGGTATTCGGAAACCTCCGCCATCTCCCAGCCGATCAGCGACACCTCCTCCGGCACTTTGACGCCGCAGTAGCGGAGCGAATTCTGCACCGAAGCCGAACGGCTTTCCCCCGTGCTGATCACCGCCGTCACGCCGGCGTCGAGCAGCTGGCGGACCGATCCATGCAGTTTCCAGCGGACGTCGCCGGGGTGGACGATGAACTCCTCGCGGCTCTCCAGATTGAAGCGCGCCAGCTCCCGTTCAAACGCGGTTTTCCGGGTGTTGTTGCTGTAGTCGGAGAGGGTGCCGTTGAGAATCAGTCCGATTCTCCGGTGGCCGAATCCGGCCAGATGCCCCACCGCCAGCGACATCGCCTGATCCTCGTCGGAAAAGACCGAATAGACCTGATCGATATGCCGGGCGGAGTCGTTGATGCAGACCAGCGGCACCGCATTGCTCCGCCCGACCCGTTCGGCCAGCTGGCAGCCGAAATCGAACGAGAGCATCCCGGCGAGCGACCGTTCGTCGAGAATGTGAAGCTGATCGGAGGAGACGATCTCCAGCGGCCTCCCCCGCTCCGCCGCCTCCAGCCGGATGGCGTTGAGCAGGTTGATCGAATACCAGCGCAGCTCGATATCGGATTCCGGCAGAATCACCGCGATTGTCCGCCCGGCGGTACGCGGCGCGTAGCCCAGTTCATTGGCGATCCGGAATATCTCCGCCGCGCGCTGCGACGAGATCTGCCCGGTGTGATTCAACGCCCGGGAGACGGTCGACATCGACACGCCGGCCCGTTCGGCAATCTCCTGAATTCCAGCGGATTTCACAATCTCTCCTCACAATGTCCATTGCTGTCGTCCGGAGGAAGGAAGCTCCTCCGCTCGTGATTCAAAATACTCCGGATGTTCGAAGATTTCAATCCAATTTGCACAGATTTGCACAGTTCTTGCTTTTTTTGCTCGGCGATTTTCCGGAAAAGAGTTGCCATCCGGACCTGAAACAGGTACACTATTTTCAGGCAATCATGGTCCGAAAACAACGAGAAAGGGAAATACCATGCCGCAGTATAAGTCGCAACTGGTCCGCTTTGCGGGGAATCCGCTCTTCCGGGCGGAGGAGTTTCCATACGGAATCGCCGATCAGGTGTTCAATCCCGGTCAGGTGATGACGCCGGACGGACGCACCATCCTGCTGCTTTCCGTCCTGCCGCGCGGCGAACGGCTCGCCCGCTGTCACGTGGCGGAGAGCACCGACGGCATCCACTTCACCATCCACGAAAAGCCGCTCTTCTCCGCCGACGACACCGCCTTCCCCGGGCTGGACAACCACCCGATCGACTGCCGCATCACCTGGTTCCCGGAGGATGACTGCTACTACATCATCCGCCCGGGCGGCGACGCCGACACCGGCACCATCGCCTTCCTCTACCGGACGAAGGATTTTCTCACCGCCGAACCGATCGAGATCGTGGCGATGACCCACAACCGGGTTCCCTGCCTCTTCCCGGAGAAGATCAACGGCCAGTACGTCCGCCTCGACCGCCCCTACAGCGCGGGAGCGCCCTACGAAAAATCCTTCGCCAACATCTGGCTGTCGCGTTCGCCGGACCTGATCCACTGGGGAGAACACCGGCTGGTACTCCGGCGCAACTGCACCCGCTGGTGCAACCTCAAGGTGGGGCCGACCGTGCCGATCCGCACCGAAAAGGGGTGGCTGGAGATCTTCCACGGCGTCCAGCAGTGCTTCTCCAGCTGGCGCTACAGCATCGGCGCGGTGCTGCTCGACCTCGAAAATCCGGAGAAGGTGATCGGCCTCATGAACAGCTATCTGCTCACCCCCGAAACCGACTACGAACGGTTCGGCGTCGTGCCCGACGTGGTGTTCACCACCGGCGCGGTGGTGGAGCCGAAAAGCCGGGAACTGCGCATCTACTACGGCGGTGCCGACACCTGCGTCAACCTCGCCACCGGCAACCTCGACGAAATCGTGGAAAACTGTCTGAAAGGAATTTGAAGATGGCTGAACCACTGACTCTGGGAAACCGCTTCTGGCAGGTGGAGTTCGACCCCGACTCCACAACGCTGACGCTGACCGACCGCGTGAGCGGCGCCGTGTGGCAAAGCCGGCATCCCTTTCACTTCAACTACGGCGATTTCTACGATTATGACCTTGCCGCCCACTGCCGAATGCGGACGGATGTGGAAAAACAGCGCCTCACCATCCGGTTCGACCATTTCGACTGGTGGGCGCGCTATCCGGGGAGCGGCTACCGCAAGCCGGATCCGGGGCCGGAACTCGAATTCGAATTTACTGTGGAACTCGACGGCGAAACCGCCCGCTTCCGCACCGCGCCCATCGCCGGGATGGATGAGGAGCCGTGCCGCGTGACCTTTCCGGACAATCTCGTTGAATGGGAGTGCTGCGAAGCCGCCTCGCTCGTGGTTCCCTGCGGATTCGGTTCGCTCTTCGAGTTCCCCCGCAGTGACGCCTTCGAGTTCCGTTACGGATTCTGCAACGATCACAACGGCATGCCCTTCTACGGCGTGATGCGGCGGGATTCCGGCGGCATCGGCGTCATCATCGGCGATCCCCTCGACCAGCACTCGGAATTCGGCTGGTCCACCCGGCAGAACGGCCGGGGATTTTACCGCACCACCTGGGAGTTCAACCGGAGGTTCGCAAACTATCCGCGCGAACTCCGTTTCCGGGCGTTCGCCCCCGGCGACGGCTATCTGGAACTCGCCAAATACTACCGTTCCGTCGTCCGGAAAGAGGGGCGTTTCCACCCGCTCAAAGAGAAGATCGCCGCCCATCCGGAGGTCGAAAAACTGGTCGGTGCGGTGATCTGGAAACACAACGTCTATTCGCAGAAACGCCTCCCCAACGGCGTCAAACACGGCCCCAGCTACTACCTGGCCGCCCCCGGCCTCAACCAGATCGAGCAGGAACCGAACAACTGGACCGCCTACGAGGTGTTCGACAAGGCACATGAAGCCGGTTTCGACCGGGTCTGCATCTACAACACCGGCTGGAACCGTTTCGATTTCGATGACGGATACCCCACCCGGCTGCCCCCCAATCCGAAACGGGGCACGCCGGAGGAGTTTCATCTGGCGGCGGAGTACGGCTGGTCGCTGTCGGAGGGGTACCTCTATTCGATCCACGACAACTACCGCGACTGCTACGCCGATTCCCCGGAGAACCACGAGGAGGACCTCGCCCGGAAACCGGACGGCGCCATCCTGACCGGCGGCATCTGGCGCGGCGGCCGCGCCCGGCTGCTCTGCACCTCGCAGAGCCGGAAATACGCCGAACGCGACCTGCCCGGCGTGGCGGCCATGCTCGGCCGCGGCAGCATCTACACCGACGTGTTCGGCTGTACGCCGCTGGAGGAGTGTTATCACCCGGCCCATCCGCAGAGCCGCCGCGACGACGCCGCGTCGCGCCTGAGCACCATGCATTTCCTGAAGGAGACCTTCGGCTCGCTCGCGACGGAGGGCAGCCCGGCGGAGATCTATCTTTCGGAGGTCGATCTCGGCGCCTACGGCTCGATCGGATTCCCGGCGACGCTCCCCCGGACGCTCTCGCCGCTGCCGGTCGCGGTGCCGCTCTGGCAGCTGGTCTATCACGATTCGGTGCTCAACTACGTCGCCGAAGGCGGATACACCACCGAGCGGTTCCGGATTTCCGGCGGCGACTATCTCGCGTTTCTGGCGCTCTACGGACTGCTGCCCACCCAGTTCGACGAGAAGGAGCTCTACCTCTCGCGGACAATGCGCGAAGCCTACACATCGGAGATGGTCCGCCACGAATACCTCACTCCGGTCCGGGACGGGTTCCGGGCGGTGGCGCATTCGCTCTTCGGCGACGGCACCGAAGTGGTCGCCAACTTCACCGATTCTCCATTCCTGTATGAAGGGCGCGAAACGCCGCCCCACGATTTCATTCTGTTCAAACGAGGTGAAAAATGAATCCGGTTGCCATCGAACACACGACACTCGCCCTCCCCTGGTACGCTCCCGGCGACGACGATGTCGAACCGGCACTGCTGGCGGAGTTCACCCCCCGCCGGGCGCCGGTCTACCCCTACACGCTCAGCGAAGTGATTCAGTTCGGGAAGGAGGAGCGCATTTTTGAAGCGCTCACTCTGGAGAACGAATTTCTCAAGCTGACGATTCTGCCGGAGCTGGGCGGCCGCCTCTACTCCGCATTCGACAAGCTCCACCGTCAGGAGATGTTCTACCGCAACCCGGTGATCCGCCCCGGCCTCTTCGCGGTGCGCGGCGCCTGGCCCGCGGTCGGCGTGGAGTTCAACTTCCCCAACAGCCACAACGCGCAGACGCTGGAAAAAGTGCAGTGCCGCACCGCCATCCATCCGGATGGTTCCGCCTCGGTGACCGTCGGCGATCTCGAACTGGTCAGCCGGATGGCGTGGGCGGTCACGATCACGCTCCATCCCGGCGTCGCGGCGATCGACATCGAGACGAAGCTCTGCAACCCGACCTCCGATCCGCACCGCTTCTACTACTGGATGAACGCGGCCTGCCCGGTCTGGGAGGAGTCGGAGTTCATCTTTCCGCCGACCACCCGGCGGCTGCTCACCCACCCGCCGATGGATGCTTCGCGTCTCGACCGGCTGGACTATCCGATCCACCGCGGCGTCGACGTGAGCCGGTTCGGGAACATCCGCCAGCACTTCCCGGTCTTCGCCGAGTCGATGCACGAGGACTTCTTCGGCATCTACCACCACAGCCGCAACTTCGGCGTCGTTCATCACGCCGACCACCGCCTGGTGCGCGGGCGCAAGATCTGGACCTTCGGCTGTGCCCGCGACGGCCGGGTGTTCATCGATCAGCTCTCCGACGACCATCTGGACTACTGTGAACTCCAGACCGGCCCCTTCTCGCTGCAGTCCGACTACCGGCTGCTCGAACCGGGGCGGACGCTGATTCAGCGCGACCGCTGGTTCCCGGTGGCGGAGACCGACGGCTTCAACCTCGCCGGCCGGGACTTCGCGGCCCGCTTCGACCGGGCGGGAAAGAGTCTCCGCTTCCAGCCGGTGCGTGAACTCGGGCCCCTCACCGCCCGTCTGCTCCGCAACGGAACCGTCGTCGCCGAACAGGAGTTCCGCTCCGCCCCCGGCGGTGTCACCGAACTGAAATTCGCCGACACCGCGGCATGCGAAGTCGAAATCCGCGACGCGGCGGGCGGTCTGCTCGGCCGCAGTGAACTCGACACCATCTTTCCGGAACCCGATGCGCCGGCCGCGCCCCCCGTCTCCGGACGCGAATACCGCCTCGGCGTCTATGCGGAGGAACAGGGGCGCAACGGAGAAGCCGAACAGTACTATCTTACCGGAGCGCCGCACGATCCGGAGTGCGCCGTCGCCGCCGCTCGGCTCGCCGCGATGAGCGGCCGCTCCGACGAAGCGGCAAATCGGCTCGAACTCGCCCGTCCGCTCCCGCCGGAGGGGAAACTTCTCCGCGCCCGGCTGGAACACTCTCCGGACAGCCGCCTCGCCCCGCTGCTCGACACCGAAGCGCTGCGCGACCGTGCCCTGCTGGAGATCGGCATCGGCTGTCTGCGCGAACGGCGGTTCGAATCGGCGGTGGAGATCCTTTCCGCGATGCATCCCACCGGCCGCGGCCTCGCCCTGCTCGCCGTCGCCGAACGTCATCTGGGGCGGGACAACACCGCCACGCTCGAACAGGCCGACGCCTCCTTTCCCTTCACTCCGGTCGTCTGGGCCGAGAGCGGTTCCCGCCGGGCAGTCAACGGGGAATTCCTCCTCGAAGCGGTCTGCGAGTACCTCAACTGCCGTCTCTACGAAGAGGCGTACCGCCTCCTCGACCGGATGCCGGAAGCTCTGCCGATCGCGCCCTACTACCGCGCCTGGCTGGCCGACAAACTGGGACTCCCGGTGGAACTGCCCGGTCCGCAAGAACCCTGGGAGAAACAGTTTGCCTTCCGGGTCGAGGAGATCGCCATTCTCCGCTTCGCGCTGGAACGCAATCCGCAGGACGAAAACGCCGCTTATCAGCTCGGCTGTCTCTACGCCGGTCTGAACCGCTGGAGCGAAGCGGTTCCGCTCTGGGAAGCGCTCCGGGAGAGACACCGTGCCGCCGCCCGGCGCAACCTCGCCCTCTACTTCTGGAAGATCGCCGGCGACACCACCGCCGCGGAACGCTGTTACCGTGAAGCCGCCGCGGCCGCTCCCGGCGGCCGGACGCTCAGCGAATTCTCCCAGCTGCCCGGTGCGGCGCCGGAGACGCTCCTGCCCCTGCTGGAAGCGGGCGTGAAACATTTCCCCCGCGACTGCCGCGTCAAACTCGCCCTCGCCCGGACCCTGCTTGCGGCAAAGCGTCCGGCGGAAGCGCTTGCGGTGATGGAGAACAACCGCTTCGTGCTCTGCGAAGGGAAGGTCGCCGCCCGCGGCATCTTCGAAACCGCCTGTTTCGCCCTCGGAGACGACGCGATGAAACGCCGCGCATTCGACGAAGCGGCCCGCTGGTACCTGAAAGCAACCGAATTCCCGGAAAACATCGGCATCGGCCGCCCCTCCGGCAACAAATCCGCCAAAGCGTACCGGCTCGCCGCCGAAGCGCTGGAAGCCGCCGGAAAACCGGCCGAAGCCCGCCGCGCACTCGATGCGGCCATGGCGGAGGGCGAGTGGATCGATTTCGAATTCTTCCCGCTCCGCAACGTCGTCTGGGAGTCGCCGGAAGCGGGAATCGATTTCGACTACTGGATCAACCTCGCCAACCGCGCCCTCGCCGCCGAACGGGGCGGAAATCCGGCGCTGGCGGAGACGCTCCGCCGGAGAATCCGGACCTTCCGGCAGCATCTCGAAGCGGAAGGGCGGGAAAGCTCCTGGCTCCGGGCCTGAGCCGCAGAGAGAGGCATTCCCCAACCGCACCCGGCCGTTCCGCGTTTCCCGCGGGGCGGCCGGTTTTTTGTCTGCCGCGAAAAGAACGGCGCGGAAGTTGAAAAATCCCGCGGCGGCAGTATATTATCAGACGTCGATCGAAAACCAGGTAAGAATTGCATGATCATCAAAACCACAGCCTACCCGCGGGCCGCTCTGGTGGGGAACCCTTCCGACGGATATTACGGCAAGACCATCGCTTTCGTCTTCCGCAACTACTCCGCCGATGTGGAACTGTATGAAACTCCGGAACTGGAGCTCCTCCCGGCAAAGCGCGACGACAACCGCTTCAACAATCTGGAGGCGCTCGCCGCCGACGTCGAACTCTACGGCTACTACGGAGGAATCCGTCTGCTCAAGGCGGCGGCGAAAATCTTCCGCGACCACTGCCGCAGAATCGGAATCCACCTGGAGGAGAAGAACTTCACCATGCGCTACCGGAGCACGATTCCGAACCGGCTCGGGCTGGCCGGGTCGTCGGCGATCATCACCGCCGCCATGCGCGCGATGTTCCGCTTCTACGGGCTCTCCGTCGAACCGGCGGTGCTGGCCAACCTCGTGCTCGCCACCGAACGGGATGAACTGAACATCCCCGCCGGCCTGCAGGACCGGGTGGCTCAGGCTTACAACACGCCGGTCTTCATGGATTTCGACCGCGAACACATGCTCCGCCACGGCGTCGGGCGCTACGAGCCGATCACCATTCCGGAGGATCTCAATCTCTACGTCGCCTACCGGACCGACCTGGCGGAGGGCTCCGAAGTGCTCCACAGCCGGCTGCGCGGCGACTACGACGCCGGAGTGCCGCGGGTGCTCGACGCCATGCGCGAATGGGGCGACCTCACCTGCCGCGTCCGCGAAGCGATCGAGCGACACAACTACGCCGCCCTGCCCGCTCTGCTCAACCGGAACTTCGATCTGCGCTGCGAAGTCTGTTCGGAAGCGATCAGCGAAAAGAATCTGCAGATGGTGCAGGCGGCCCGGTCGACCGGCGCATCCGCCAAGTTCACCGGCTCCGGCGGCGCGATCATCGGCACCTACGAGGACGAGGCGATGTACCGCCGCCTCGAAGAGGTGCTCCACCGGAACCGGATCAACGTCATCAAACCGGAAATCGTCACCGAAGGAGAGACGCTGTGAAACAGAAAATCCGCAAAGCCGTTCTCCCCGCCGCCGGATTCGGCACGCGCTTTCTCCCCTTCACCCGGGCGGTTCCGAAGGAGATGATTCCGCTGGTGGACAAGCCGGTGATCCAGTACGTGGTCGAAGAGGCCGCGGCCTCGGGCATCGAAGAGATTCTGATCGTCACCAGTTCCGGCAAAAACGCGATCCAGGAGCATTTCAACCCGGCCCATGCCCTGGAAGCCCGGCTCGAAGCGACCGGCAAAACGGCGCTTCTGGAAGAGCTCCGCGCCATCGACTCCCTGGCCGACATCCACTACATCTACCAGCAGCAGCTCAACGGGCTCGGCGACGCGGTCCTCCGCGCGCAGTCGTTCGTCGGCGACGAGCCCTTTGCGGTGCTGCTGGCCGATACGGTGCTCGACTCGCACACCGGCCGCCCGGTCATCGGCCAGCTCATCGACGCCTTCGAGGAGTACGGCGGCCCGGTCACCGCGCTCGAAGAGGTGCCGCTCGAGCGGATCAGCCGCTACGGCGTCATCGACGGCGAGGAGATCGGTGACAGCGGCATCTATTGTGTCCGCGACTTCGTCGAGAAACCCGCCCCGGAGGAGGCGCCCAGCCGCCTCGCCATCGCGTCGCGCTACCTCTTCACGCCGGAGATCTTCGACGAACTCCGGCACACCGCGCGCGGCAAAGGCAATGAAATCCAGCTCACCGACGCCATGCGCCAACTGGTCAGGAAACGCCCGATGTTCGGCCGCCGGATCGCCGGCGCCCGTTACGACCTCGGCAGCAAGACCGGGTTCCTCCGCGCCACGGTCGAATTCGGACTCCGCCGGCCGGAGTTCCGCGAATCGTTCGCCGCGTTCCTGCGCGAAATTGCCGGGCAGCTGCCCGGAGCGCCCTCAGAAAACGGCGCAGAACCACACAAGACAGAAAGAGAGAATACATCGTGCTGAACACATTGAAAAAAGCGTTGAAGTCCCTGCTGGGCGGCAATGCCCGCTCAGTCACCGTCACCATTGAAACCAAAGAGAGCGGAAAGGCGAAGAATTCCGGCCAGCGCCGGGAGAAAACGCGCGACAAAAACCGCGCCAAAGAGCGGAACAAAGAGCAGGAAAAGGCGCGCGAGAAAGCCCCGAAACGGGAACGCGCCGCCAAGGAAGCGCGTCCGCCACGCGAACGCAAGCCGGCGGTCCGCCCCGAACCCGCGGCGGCGCCGAAGCCGGAACACCCGGCCGAACTGCGCGACGTGCCGCCCTGCGAAGGGAAGACCCGCTTCCTCGATCTGCCGCTCCACCCGGAGGTGCAGTTCGGCGTTCAGAACGCGGGGTTTGAATACTGCACCCCGATTCAGGCGATGACCCTGCCCGCACTGCTCGAAGGGCGCGACCTCGCCGGGAAAGCCCAGACCGGAACCGGCAAGACCGCCGCCTTCCTGCTGGCGATTTTCACCCGGCTGCTCAACCACCCGGTGGAGAACCGCAAACCCGGCCGCGCCCGGGCGCTGGTGCTCGCCCCCACCCGGGAGCTCGCCATGCAGATCCACAAGGACGCCGAACAGCTCGGCGTCTTCACCGGCCTCTACAACACCGTCGTCTTCGGCGGCATGGATCATGAGAAACAGCGCCGTTCGCTCGACCGGCCGATCGACGTGATCATCGGCACCCCCGGCCGGATCATCGACTATTCGCGCGGCAGCAGCCTCGACCTCTCGCAGGTGGAGGTGCTGGTGATCGACGAGGCAGACCGCATGCTCGACATGGGGTTCATTCCGGACGTCAAACGGATCGTCTCCCAGCTGCCGCGCAAAGGGGAGCGTCAGACACTGCTCTTCAGCGCCACCCTCGATGAACATATCCTGCGCCTCACCTCCGGCTGGCTGGCGGAACCGGTCATCGTCGAAAGCGAGCCGGAGAAGATGGTCAGCGAAAACATCGAGCAGACCTTCTACTCGGTGCTTCGGGAGGAGAAGCTCGCGCTGACCCTCTATCTGCTCGCCAACGAGCCTTACGACCGGGTGCTGATCTTCGGCAACCGCAAGGATGTCAATCTGCGGCTGCAATACGATCTTGCGCGCTACGGCTATCAGGTGCCGGTGCTCTCCGGAGACATTCCGCAGGAGAAGCGGATCAAGATCCTCGAACGGTTCCGCGAAGGCACCGAAAAAGTGGTGATCGCCACCGACGTCGCTGCCCGCGGCATCCACGTCGACGACGTCTCGCTGGTGATCAACTACGACCTGCCGGAGCATGCGGAGGATTATGTCCACCGCATCGGCCGCACCGGACGCGCCGGGCACTCCGGCAAATCGATCAGCTTCCTCTGCGAATACGGCGCCTACTATCTGCCGGATATTGAAAAGTTGCTCGACGTCCGCTTCTCCAGCATTCTGCCGACGGAGGAGATGCTGAAACTGCCGGAACCGGTGCAGGGAGCCAAGCTGCCCCGGCGCGAACCGGAGGCGGCCCGGCACAGCGGACACCGCGGCGGTTCCGGCCGGGGCCGCGGAGGGCGTCGCCGGTGAAAACGAAACGGGCGCGCAAATCAAACTGCGCGCCCGGAACATGGACAAAAAAAATGGAGCGGGTGACCGGAGTCGAACCGGCGTCGCCAGCTTGGGAAGCTGGAGCATGACCGTTTTGCTACACCCGCATCGGTTGAATGGTGGTAAATATAACCCGATCGTGCGGGATTTCAAGCCGGAATTTCAAGAAATCGGAGGATTCTTATGAAAAAATGTGGAGGAATCGCACTCCTCGCCGCCGTCGCCCTTCTTTCCGTCGGCGGCTGCGGGCTCTTTCAGGAGGAGAAACGGCTGCCGTCGGAAGATATTGAAATCTTCCAGTTCTACCCGGAACTCATCTCCGTGTTGAAAAATCCCGCCCTGCCCCCGAACAGCAAAGAGAAATATGAGGCCGCCCGGGAAATCATCCGCAAAGTGGACTTCAGTTTCACCCGGGAATCCAAGACACTCAACGACATCTTCTTTTACGGAGACGCGATCATCGACTCGCCCAACACGCCGGACCACACCATCTCCTTCAACTATCAGTACGGCGATCATTACGTGCGGTTCCAGTTCTTCATGTACCGCAACTTCGTACTGCGCACCGAAGTGACCGAGAAATAAGATGGGTTCCGCCGCGGAGGATCAACGCTTCATGCGCGCCGCCCTGGCGGAGGCGGAACGCGCCGCCGCCGAGGGGGAGGTCCCGATCGGCGCCGTGGCGGTCCGTGACGGCAGGATCATCGCCGCCGCCCGCAACCGGGTGGAGGCATCCGGGTCCGCCGTCGCCCATGCCGAATTCGAACTGCTCCGCGCCGCCGAAGCCGCGGTCGGCGGCCGCCGGATGGACGAGGTCGACTTCTACGTCACCAAAGAGCCCTGCCCGATGTGCGCCGGAATGCTGGTCAACGCCCGGGTCCGCCGGGTGGTCTTCGGCATCGGCGACCCGCATGGCGGCGGCTGCGGCGGTGCGCTCGACGTCACCGGCCACCCCGGAATGCTCTGGCATGTCGCGGTCACCGGCGGCGTTCTCGCCGACGAATGCCGCCGCCTGCTCGAAACCTTTTTCCGGGACGCGCGGAAAAAAAAGGCCCCCCTCCCCGGCAACATCCGGATGCGCAACTTCCAGCGCGACGCCTACGGCATCGAATTGAACAAACTTCTGCGCGACGCCTTCGGTCGCGACCTGACGCAATGGTTCCGCTGGAAGGTGTGGAACAACCATTTTGAAAGCTACTCGATCGCCCGGCCGAATTCCGAATTGATCGCCCACACCGGCGTGTTCCGCCTGCAGTTGCACCTCGGCGGCGAACATTTTCCCGTCGTCGTGCTCGCCGCCATCGCCACCGCCCGGGCGGAGCGAGGCCGCGGCCACATCCGGAAACTTCTGGGAGCCGTGCTGGAGCGCTGTGCAGACACCCCGGTTCTGCTCACAGCGCCCTCCGCCGCGGCCACCTTTCTGCAAAAATTCGACTTCCGCCCGGTGCAGGAACAGCAACCGGTGGCGGAAATCGTCTCCGGCAACCCCGCCGTTTGCGGCAGAAAACTCACCCCCGAAGAGGCCCGCCCCCTGCTGGAACAGAACCGCTGTGACAGCTCCGCCTTCAGAGCGGAAGAGGCTCTGCCGCTCGAACTGCTGCGCCTCTGCTGCGGCTGGGCGGATCAGCTCCTCCTGCTCCGCGACGGCCTCGCCGCCGCCTGTCACCGGAGGGGGGAGACACTCCATCTGGGCGGTCTCTTCGGCCCGAATCCGGCCAGATGGGAGGAGCTGGTCACTCTCCTGCCGCTTTCCGGCGTCCGCCGGGTGGAGTTCGGGTTCGCGCCCGAGATCCCCGGCGTACCGATCCACTGGGTGGAGCCATCTCCGGCCCGCCGGGTGTTTCTCCGCGGGGAACTCCCCCTGCCCGTGCCCTTCCATTTCCCGGAATCGCTGGAATTCTGAGCAAAAAAATTGAATTTCCGCAAAAAAGCACTATATTGATCGAATATCATTTCAACTGAACTGCGGCAACCCCGGAGCTGAATTATGAACCGTATCTTCGATCTCTCTCCCCGGCGAACGACCGGGAGTTCCGGGTACCGGTCCGGCGCCGGGTGCCGTTCCTGCCGGTGAGTGCCATCATGGCGGCCCCCTCCCTCGAACATCTCAAAGGCCGGGATATCGCCGGGTTCCGGATTCTTGCCGAACTCGGGCGGGGCAACAACGGTATCGTCTACCTCGCCCGCCAGCTGACGCTCGACCGTGAAGTGGCCCTCAAACTCCTGCTCCCGGAGCTGGCCGCCGAACCGGAGTACACCCGGAGCATCCTGCGCGAAGCCCGGCTCGCCGCCCGGCTCGACCATCCCAATATCGTGCAGGCGCTCGACGCCGGCTCTTCGCCGGATGGCTTCTGCTTTTTCGCCATGGAGTATGTGCCGGGCAGAACGCTCGAAGATATCCGCATTCACCATCCGGAGGAGCTTTCGTTCCGCTTCCTGCTGGATCTCTCGATCCAGCTCGCCGACGCGCTCGCCTACGCCTGGAAACACTGCCGGATGATCCACGGCGACATCAAGCCGGGCAATCTGCTGATCCGCGACGGCGACCGCCGCCTCAAACTGGCGGACCTGGGGCTCGCCCGGATCAGCGGCGTTCCGGGGGCCGATGAGATCGTGGTGACCCCGCTCTATGCCGCGCCGGAGGTGATCCGCGGAGAGTTCGCCAAGGTGGGGCAGACCAGCGACATCTACAGCTTCGGCGTGATGTTCTATGAACTCGCAGCCGGGAAACCGCCCTTCCGGGGCGACACCGATTTCCTCATCGACGCCCACCAGAACCTGCCGCCCCCGCCGTTGTGGGAGGCCAATCCGGACATCGACCCGGAACTCGCCGGATTCGTGATGCAGATGCTGGAAAAAGAGCCGGAGCACCGCCCCGCCGACTGGGAGGAGGTCGCCGCTTTTCTGCGGGAAACCCGCGCCCGGCTCTACTCGCCCGGCTACGCGGCGAAACGGCAGGCGCAGCGGAATCAACCGGCCGCCCTCCGCAACCGCCGCCACCCGCTGCTCACGCCGCTGTTGGTCGTGGCGTTCGTCTTGATCTTTCTGCTTCTGGGGGCGTTCTTCTACACCGCCTTCCGGTTCCTCACCGAGGACACGACGCTCACACCGATCACCATCACGCCGGAACCGCCGGCGGAACCGCTCCCCGTCGGCGATGCGGTTGCCCCGGACGAGCTCTTGAAAGTCGCTCTCTCCGGCGAAGCGGTGCGTGAACTGCCCCCGCCCCGGCAGCAGCCGACGGAATCTCCGCAACGGGCCGTCGCCACGCCGCCGGCCTCCCCGCCGGTCACCCGGCCGGCCCGCCCGGTGCAGACAGCTTCAGATTCTGCGGAACATCAGTCGCCCCCGCCGGACTCCGTTCCGCCGCCACCTCCGCCGACGGTTCCGCCGGAATCGGTGGAGCCTCCGGCAAAGCGGGTCTTCAGCCCGCGCATTTCGATCCACGCCCTGCGGAAACGGATGCAGAAACTCGACCGGATGCTCGCACAGCTCAATGCGGACGATTATCCGCGCAAATGGCGGGAGAAGGCCCGCGAGGTCGGCGCCCACTCCTGGCTCCTGCTGCTTCAACTCGCCACCCGCGACCTGCCGATTCCGGAACCGGACCGGTTCGAACCAACCGGCGCCAACCGGGAGGCGGACTGGATCTCCTTCGGCGGCATGGCCGGCTTCATCCGGGTCTACCCGAAGATGCCGCCGATACGGATTGCCCGCGGCTTCGGAGCCGGACTCTACCGGGAACTGCGCAAGGCACGCCTGCTGCCCGCCGGGCTGGATGGAGAGTTCAGCCGGGCGTTCGAATTCTTCGTCCGGGAGCGGATGGGGCGCACGCCCATCCGCCCTCTCGACAACCGCATTCTTCGCAGCTGCAACTACTCCCTGCCGGATTTCGTCGACACGTTGAAGGACGGCACCCTCGCCCGCCGGCTCCAGACCGCCGGTCAGAAGTGAAATCCCCGGAACGGCAGTTTGTTCGGATGGCGCAGCACCCGGCAGCGCGGACACATGAAATTGCCCAGTCCGTAGATGGAGGCGCACAGCTCCGACTCGAAGAGTTCGACCCGCTCCCCTTCGACCACCTCAATCCGCTCCGGTGAATTGTCGGCGATCAGAATGCCGGGGCCGCGGACCACTTCGATCTCCACCCGCGAATTCGACGCCAGCACCAGATGGTTGACCTCCTCGGTGGAATTGCTGAACGCCAGCCCGATCCCGACCCGGAAAATGCTGTGGGTGATGCTGCGGTAATAGGCGGTACTGCCGTGGACGCTCGAAAGACCGACCCCGTCGCCGACCACCTCGTTGGCGTAGAGCTCCCCGTCGATCCACACCCGGTACCGCAACGCGCTGGAGTGATCGAGGTTGTGCAGAAATACATCGTTCAGCGCAGTGACCACGCGGCCCCGCACCCGGCCTGCCACCTTCGGCAGCGACACCAGCGGCGTTTTCCCCGCGCAGAAGGCGGCGAGCTGCAGCTCACAGCGATGTTCCGGGCAGAGCGGCGCCGTGCGGGCGTCGCGGATCGGCAGTTTCGGCACGCCCGGGTAATCCCGCTCCGCGCCGAGCAGCGCTCCGTCGCCGCCGTGAGCGACCACCAGGGAGAAATCCCGCTCCGCTTCCTCCAGTCCGAATTCGCCGAGCAACGGACGGATGTCCTCCAGATTCTTGCCCACCAGTTTGATCTTCATACCTTCACTCCGTAACGCGTCACCGCCACAATGGCATAGAGGATCGCCGCCGCCGCGTTGCCGACGTTGATCGAGGCCTTCTCGCCGAACATCGGCAGACTGACCAGCCCGTCGACCAGCTCCAGCGTCTCCGGCGCCACCCCGAGCGCCTCGTTGCCGAAAATCACCGCCAGCGGGAACTCATACTTCATCTCCCAGGCGAACCGGCTTCCCGGCATGGGCTCGGCGGCGAGGATCATCCGGTACCCCTCCGCCCGGAGCGTGCGGACCGCCGTGGCCGAATCCGCCATCACCCGGCAGGGCACCATCGCATCCGCCCCCATGGCGGTCTTCGCCAGCTTCGGATGCGGCGGCGCGGGGGTGTAGCCGCAGGCGATGATCTCCGCCGCGCCGACCGCTTCGGCAATCCGGAAGATGTTGCCGGTGTTGTGCGCACTGCGCAGCCGGTCCAATACAATGGCAATCCGCTCCACGTCGAAAAAACCTCCTGTTTCGAAATTTCATTAAATTAGTATCTTTATGCCGCTTTTGCAAGCACGGAAACTTGCCGGAAGCCCATTTTGATGATATATTACAGCAACATCCCTTAATCTTCGGAACATGAGAGGTTTTCCGTATGCCTAAAATTCATCCCTCCGCAATCGTCGCAGACGGCGCCATCCTCGATGACAGCGTGGAAGTCGGTCCCTTCTGCTATGTCGGCCCCCACGTCACCATCGGAGCCGGCACCCGGCTGATCGGTCACTGCAATATCGACGGCTACACCACGCTCGGCTCCGGCAATGTGGTCCACCCCTTCGCGGCGCTCGGGCAGCCGGCGCAGGATCACGCGGTCGTCCCCGGGGCGAAAACCTATCTCAAGATCGGCAACGACAACATCTTCCGCGAAGGGTGCGCCATCCACACCGGCACCAAGCCGGACAGTGAAACCGTCATCGGCAATCACTGCATGTTCATGAACGCCACCCACGTCGCCCACAACTGCCGGATCGGCAACAACGTCATCTTCGTCGGCTTCTCCGGCTGCGCCGGGTACTGCGAGGTGTTCGACAACGTGCTTCTCTCGGCGCTCTCCGGGATGCACCAGTTCTGCCGGATCGGCCGGTTCGCCATCATCTCCGGCGGCTCGGTCTTCTCGCAGGACGTCCCCCCCTTCATGATGGCCGAAGGACGCAACGGCGGCGTCAAAATGATCAACAAAGTCGGGCTTCAACGCGCCGGCTTCAGCAGTGAAACCATCACCATCATCAAACACCTCTACCGGATCTACTACCGCAGCGGACTCATCCCCTCCAACGCGCTCGCGAAAATCAAGGAGGAGCTGCCGCAGACTCCGGAGGTGCTCGAATTCATCCAGTTCTGTGAAAGCAGCAAGCGCGGCGTCCTGCCTCCGCACAAGGAAGGCCACCGCAACTAACGATAGAGAGGAATTTCATCATGCTTGAACCTTTGAAGAAAAATCCGGATTTCACCCCGCGCCGCGGCCCGGTGGTGCTCGCCATTCTCGACGGCGTCGGCTTCGGCAAGTACACCGACGGCGATGCGGTGCTCAACGCCCACACTCCGGTGCTGGACCGCCTGCTCAAGGAGTGCCCGACCACCCGTCTCAAGGCGCACGGCACCGCGGTGGGGATGCCCTCCGACGCCGACATGGGCAACAGCGAAGTGGGACACAACGCCATCGGCTGCGGCCGCGTCTTCTCGCAGGGCGCGAAGCTGGTCGAAGAGGCGGTCGAGTCGAAGAAGCTCTTCGCCGGCGAAACCTGGAAGAAGCTGATCGCCAATGTGAAGGAGCACAATTCGACGCTCCACTTCATCGGTCTCTTTTCCGACGGCAACGTCCACAGCAACATCGCGCATCTGAAGGCGATGGTGCTGGAGGCGAAGGCGGAAGGGGTCCGTCGCATCCGCATCCACGCGCTGCTCGACGGCCGTGATGTGCCGGAAACCTCGGCGCTGGAGTACATCGATCCCTTCGAGGAGTTCCTCGCCGGGCTGAACCGCGACGGCGTCGACTTCCGGATCGCTTCCGGCGGCGGCCGCATGGTCATCACCATGGACCGTTACGGCGCGAACTGGGAAATGGTTCACAAGGGGTGGGAAACCCACGTGCACGGCAACGGGGAGTTCTTCCCCAATGCGCACGAGGCGATCGTGAAGCTGCGTGAGCGGACCGGCGCCATCGACCAGGATCTGCCCGCATTCGTCATCTCCGACGACGGCAAGACGCCGGTGGGGCCGATTGAGGACAACGATTCGGTGATCTACTTCAACTTCCGCGGCGACCGTTCGCTGGAGATCACGGCGGCGTTCGAGGAGGAGGCGTTCGACAAGTTCGACCGCGGCCGCCGTCCGAAGGTGATGTACGCGGGGATGATGGAGTATGACGGCGACCTGCACGCGCCGAAGCTCTTCCTGGTCAACCCGCCGGAAATCGACCGCACGATGGATGAATATCTCTGCGCGACCGGCGTCAGCCAGCTCGCGGTGAGCGAAACCCAGAAGTACGGGCATGTGACCTACTTCTTCAACGGCAACCGTTCCGGGAAGTTCGACGACAAGCTCGACACCTACGTGGAAATCCGGTCGGATGTGGTTCCCTTCGAACAGCGCCCGTGGATGAAGTGCGCCGAAATCACCGACAAGGTGATCGAGGCGATTGAAAGCGGCGCCTACCGGATGATCCGGCTGAACTATCCCAACGGCGACATGGTCGGCCACACCGGCAGCATGGAAGCGGTGCTGGTGGCGATGGAGGCGCTGGACCTCTGCCTCGGCCGTCTGGTGGAGGCGGTGAAGAAGGCGGGCGGCGTGCTGGTGATCTCCGCCGACCACGGCAACGCCGACGACATGCTCGAACACGACAAGAAGGGCAACGTTAAACTCGATGCGGAGGGCAACCCCTGCCGCAAGACCAGCCATTCGCTCAATCCGGTGCCGTGCATCATCTACGATCCGGAGAGCAAGGGCGAATACAAGCCGGAGCTGCGCGACGGTCTCGGCATCAGTTCGCTGGCCGCGACCTGCATCGAACTGCTCGGCTACAAGGCGCCGGCGGATTACGATCCGGCGGTGATCCAGTTCCGGTAAGTTCCAGACAGCAGAACACCGCCCGGGGGATGCTCCGGGCGGTGTTTTTTTTTCGGCGGAAACGAGTGTGTCCCCACCCGTCACCGGCACATGGATGTTTCGTAAAATCAGTCGAAGTGTTCGCGGGCGAAGGCGATCTTCTCCGCCTGGGTGGGGTGAGCGCCCTCCGGCAGGCTTTCAATCAACTTCAGCCGCGAGAGCAGTCCCTGCCCGTTGGCGATCTGAATCGCCAGCCCCGGCCGGGCGTTCAATTCCAGCAGCAGCGGGCCGCGCTGCCGGTCGGTGGCGATGTCCGCACCGAAATAGCCGAGCGGAGTCATTTCAGCACAACGGGCGGCCAGATCCAGATGACGCTCCCAGTCGGCCACGCGCAGTTCGGAGAACGGCGCCCCGGTATCCGGATGGTGGGTGATCTCACGGTTGTGCCGCGCGGCAAAGCGCGGACTCCCGTCGCGGATGCTCAGCCCGACGCCGACCGCCCCCTGGTGCAGGTTCGCCCGCCCGTCCGATTCGCGGGTGGCCAGCCGGATCATCGCCATCACCGGATACCCCCGGAAGACGATCAGCCGCACATCCGGCACCCCCTGATAACTGAAACGGCTGTAGATGTCCGAGAAGTCGATGCAACGTTCGACCAACGCATAGTCCACCTGCCCGCCGAGGCTGTAAAGGCCGCTCAGGATGTTCGAAATGTGCTCGTAGATCATCGCATAGTCGCAATATGCCCCGTTCGCCTTGCGGAACCGGGTTCCATCGTGCTCCTTGATCACCAGAATGCCGCGGCCGCCGCTGCCGTGCCCCGGTTTGATGACGAAGTCCGGCACCGGCGCGACCAGCTTGCCGAACTCCCGCACCTCATACTGAAACCGGATGCATCCGACCAGCTCCGCCGTCGTCACACCGGCGCGCATCGCCAGCTCCTTGGTGCGCAGTTTGTCGTCCACATCCGGGTAGTCGGCCCGCCGGTTGTAGCGCATGATGTAACTGTAGTTGCGCCGGTTCATGCCCAGCACACCCGACGCGGCAAGCGCTCGCGGAGAAACCAGACGCGGCAGTTTCATGGCTTCACCAGAGGCTGAAAGCGAATCAGTTCACTCACCCGGTAGCCGGTATAGGTGCCCAGCAGCAGGATGACGCCGAGAATCGCCAGATTGAGTTCCGAAAAGGTGTAGAGCAAATATTGCAGATAGCTGTTGGAGAGAATCAGGTAGCAGACTGCGGCAATCGCCAGACTCGCCCCGAGCTGCATGAGGGTGTTCCGGGCGCCGTCCTCCTCCCAGATCGTCGAGGCGCGCTCGATCGTCCACGCGATGATGATCAGGGGGAAGAAAGTCACCGCCATGAAGTCCCGCAGCTGCAGCCCGTTGGCGACCATGCTGATGAGCTGCATCAGCAGAATCACCACCACCACCACCGCCGAAATCCGCGGCACCATCAATAGATTCAGCTTCGACAGCCAGAAGCGAATCGCCAGCCCCACGGTGAGAATCAGCAGAAAACAGATGATGCCGGGCAGCAGTTTCATCTCCAGAAACGCCATGGCGATCAGCACCGGCATGAAGGTCCCCATCGTCGGGATTCCGACAATGTTGCGCGCCACGACGATCAGCAGAATCGCCAGCGGCAGGAGCGCCAGCTTCTGAAACATGTTCTGCGTCCCCGCCGGCAGGGCAAAGAGCGTCAGGTTCGGGAAATTCCGTTCGCCGATAATCCGGGAGCGGATCCGGTTCAGAGTCTCCGCCCCCGTCGGCACCCGGGTGACCGAATAGCGGACCGCCGAATGCGTTCCGCCGGAAAGCTCGAACAGCGATTTCCCTCCCCGCTGGAGAATCAGAAATCCCTCCGGCAACCCCTCCTTGCCGGTGTTGGCCCGGAACACGTGCCAGGTTCCGTCAAAATAGAGGTCGAGGAAATCGACCGGCAACTGCTGCAGACGGCGGTCATCCAGACTGATTCCCCGCAGCAGACGCGCATGCAGTCCGCAGCGGCCGAGCACCGTAATGGCGGCGGCAAGCGTCCCCTCCCCGCCGGCGCGGCTGCCGGAGAGAAGTTTCCGTTCCGCGGGAGGAATGGCGGCCAGTTCCCGCAGCAGGGCCGGAACCAGCTCTTCCGGCGGAAGCCGCCGGCCGGGATCGATCTTCGCAAGCAGAGCGTCACACGCCGCGGCCGTCGCATCCGGAAGGACCGGGAACCCTTCCGGCGGCGGCGGCAGCACCGGTTCCGGCACCGTTCCCGGCACCACCCGGAAACGGCAGTTGACCGTCTGCCGGCCCGACGTCGGCGGCAAATTGAGCACGGCCCGCCGGTCTCCATCCTCTTCGGTCAACTGAAAATTCCGCTTCCCCTCCGGCACCAGCGAGAAGTAGTACCCCGGCGTCAGCTCCGGCAGGGCAAGGGAGAGATGAACCGGCTGCCCCGGCACCGCCTGAAAGGAGACCGAAGCATCCAGCTGATAAAAGACAGACGAGCGGTCGTTCAAACTGAAATCCAGAAAACGAACCTTGACGAAGACCACTCCCGCGGTCAATACGAAAAGCACCGCGACGATGAAAAAAAGCAGACGGCGATGGCCTTGATGGTCGGGCATGAGATGAACTCCTCCAAATGTTACAGCACGTTGCGGCGGGAGGGATCCACCGCCGCCAGCCCGTTGATGACGTTGCGCCCGAGCAGAACCGGATACTCAAAATGGCTCCGGTCGGCCAGCGTGAACTCCCGCTGCAGCGTGAGGTGGCCGATGCGGAAGGTCAGCAGAACCGTGTAGCGCTGCATGGATTCGGCACCGTGCCGTTTGATCGTGGCGACGCGCTCCACCGGCAGCTCGTAACTGCGGGTGAGCTTCTCGCCGCGGCTGACGATCTGGAACGACACCCATTTCTTCCCGTCCCGCTCGAACCCGCGGATATTTCTCGCGTCGATGGAACTGGTCGTGGCACCGGTATCAACCCGTGCCTCAAACGGAGCGGAAAAACCCTCCAGATAGACCGCCTCAGTCTCGCCGATGATCCCGAGCGGAAGGTCGCCGAGCACGGAGGCCGCACTCTGCGGCACCGCTCCAGCATCCGATTTTACAGATTCGCATCCGGCAAACAGCAGCGCCGTCGCCGGAAAAAGCAGGAAAAGCCATTTCATTTCAAAACCTCCTCTACAATCAACGCTCCCCGGACAGAAAATATTCATATACTATACCACAAAAGTCCCCTTTTTTCAATTCCCGCCCGCCCTTGACTTTCCTTCGAGACCGGTTATATTAATTGCATATATAGAAATTATAATTTCAAATACAGCAATTATCTTGAAAACCCTGCAGAAAGCGCTCGATCTTCTGGAATTCGTTTCCACCCGGGACGGCGAAGCGGTCACACCGAAAACCGCGGCGGAAAAACTCGGCATCAACCCGAGCAGCTGCGTCCGCCTGATGCAGACGCTCACCGACCGCGGGTACCTGGTGCAGATTTCGCGGCGGGCGGGCTACGCTGGCGGCCCCGCGCTCACCGCCTACGGCTGCCGGGCGACCAGCAGCAACACGCTGGCCGCCGCCGCAGCAGAACCGCTTCGGGAACTCTCGACCGAACTCGGCGGCAGGATGATCAACCTCTCCGTAGCACACCGCAACCGCCGTTATCTGATTTTTCAATGCGGTCACACGCCGGGAGCAAAGGTGGGAGATTTCATCGGGCACAGCTGGGATCTGGAGGAGAACGCCACGGAACTTCTCCTGCTCGCCGCCGCTCCGGAAACGGAACGGCTCCGGATTCTCCAGCAGGCGGAGATTCCCCGGCGGTACCGTTCCCGCGCGGAATTCCGGCAGGAGCTCGATCGTCTGCACCGGCAGCGTCATGTGATATTTTACGGGGAACGGCAGGGGATGTGGATCGTCGGCGGACTGATGGAGCCGCCCGGCTTCCCCGCCGCCACCCTGGGCTTCGGCATG
>NZ_DBEXAY010000289.1:0-3791 GCF_048170485.1 Victivallis sp.
TCTCCTGCAGTTTGGCGTATTCAATCGCCGCGCCGAAGTGGTACTGCGGCGATTTTGGGAGCGGGGAGGGGGCGCTGAACGATGGGTAGGTGCTGTTCCACGCCCGGTTCATCGCTTCAACCGTACCGAATTTCTCCTTCAGCCAGGCGGAGAGGTGTTTCACATTGTGCGGCGAGAAATTGCGGTAGTTCGGTTCGTTGAAAATCTTGTACATATAGGGACGGACTCCAGCGTTGCGGAAGAGTTCCATTTCCAGCTGGAAGACCTTTTTCACCGCCTCGCGTCCTGCGGGATGCCCCAGATTGTAACGGATCGAAAAATAGGAGTGGGCGCCGGGGTCTGCCAATGCCTCTTCCGGCAGCAGAGTGAGCGCGGCCTTTCGGTTCGATGTCAGTACGCCCAGAGCTCCGCTGTACAGGTCGATATAGTAGGGCATGGTTTTGAGCGAATCCACGACCGCCATGAAATCACGGTAAGGCTGAATGCCCCACATCCTTTTAATCGCACCGAGGTTATGCTTGATCAACCCCTCCTGATAGAACTCGAAAATTCGACTCAGTTGCGCCGGAGTGTAATCGGGGAAAAGCGCGGAGATCACCAGCGGAAAACTGCTGATGTGCAATGTGTTGAATCCAATGGATTCAAAATACGCCTGACTGGGGCTGGTTTCATAGAGATAGCGGTAACGCTCCGGATATTTGCCGCGCCAGAGTTTGCCGTAAAGCTTGATTTTTCCGCCGGCGACATAACTGTATTCGGTTCCGGCGAGAAACTGCGGCGTGCCGTGTTCATCGGTCAGATTGGCGCCGCGGAACTGAATTTCCGTCGCCGACAGGCAAAGAGAAGAACTCAGGGTGAAAAATAGAAATAATTTTTTCATACACAACCTCTTAAAGTTTGTCGGTATGCTCGAAGGAAAGCCTGTTTTTGGTGAGAGGAAGCCGGATGGCTGCTGCTCGTCCATCGACAAAAGCGAAGTTGCAGGCCCATCCATGGCGGACCGCGAGACCGAACTGCGGTTCATCCGGGTCGAATGGCGGCTTGTTTTCATCCCAGAGGGTGAGCAGGTAGCGTTGCGTGGATCTTCCCGATTCTCCGACCAGAATGATCTCAGAGGGGCTTTTGCGGACGACTCCGCCGTCCCGGCAGCTTTTTCCGTTGCCGCAGGGGCGACCGGGGAGTAAATTATTACGCCGAATATAGTGTTCAGAACCATCCGGGTCTCTTCCTATAATACCTCGATTCGCTCCGTAGCTCAGGAAATCGTTTACCGCCGAAGTGCTGACGGTCCTGGGATCGGCATCGCCGGGATCGAGAAAGACGCCGTGCCGCAGTGTGGAGATCGCCTCGGGATCGGCGGTTCCGCTCGCGCGCAGAGTAGCCTCCTTCTTCCCTTCGCCCAGTACGCCGCTCAGCAGCAGCGTGCGGTGCCAGTATTTGCCGATATGGTCGGAGGTGTAACCCATCGAGGGGTAGTAGTCGGCGTAACTGTCGGCGTAGAGATTGAATCCCATGCCGATGCTCTTCAGATTGTTGAGACAGGCGATGCTCTGGGCCCGGGTTCTGGCCTTGTTCAGGGCCGGCAGCAGCAGCGAGGCCAGAATCGCGATGATCGCGATCACGATCAGGAGTTCAATGAGGGTGAAAATCCGGTTGTCGTGTCGATTTGGCTGCATCATGTTCAATCATCCTTTCGTTTGAGATGTACGATCCGGCAATCCAGATCACCATGTAACTGCATATCGATACCGAAGACGGCAAGTTGACGCCCGAGACGTTCCGGGAGTTCTGTCGGAGTACAGCCGTCACCGGCGAGCGCGCCGTAGAGGGTCGGCGTGTAGCGGGACTGATCATCCAGACCGCGAAGCCGGAAAGCGGGGAGCCGCTGCTGGAGCTGGAGGCCGTGGGCGAAAAAGAAAACCACCGCTTCGGAGCGGTCCGGGGCGACGAATTCATAACAGGCGTACGGGTGATCGTAACAGGAGGCGATTCGATAGTAGAGGCCGTTCTGAACCGTCGGGCGAAGTTTCTTGTAGAGGGCGCCATACCGGCGAAGCGACTCCATGGTTTCCGGATCGGCCCGGGTGAGATCCACACCGATGCTGAGCGAACCGAGCATACCGGCGAATGCCTGAAAGCGGCGCGGCACCTCCCTTTGATTGAAGTCGAAGAAATAGTGATCGCTGATGTGACAGCCGCCGCCCGCCGCCTTGGTCTGATGGAGACAGAGGAACCCCTCGTGCAGTTTGATCATGTCGAGCCCTTCCTGATTGTCGCTGCGGTTGATCCGGAAGGCGAAACGGTCGAACCCCCAGTCGGAGCGGAAGTTGCCGCAGGCACAGTTCTCCAGCAGCAGATCGGGGTGCTTCCGCCGGATGCGTTCGAAGATTCGATAGAGCGCCTGAACATAGCGGGTACCGAAGCTCTGTCCGCTCTCCGGCAGCGGAACCGGACTGCCGGGATGGGTGAAGAGACGGTTCATATCCAGCTTGAAGTAGTCGAGTTCATTTTCGCAGATGAGCGAGTCCAGCGCCCGATAGAGGTGTTCCTCCACCTCTGGGAGCGTGAGATTGAGCAACATTCTGCCGGAGGCGGAGTCGTCGAGCTCGTCGTCCGCCGGAAACTGGTCGGGATACTGCATGAACCACTCCCGATGGTCGCGAAAGATCGAACTTGCCCGGTCGGCGGATTCCAGCTCCGCCCAGACGCCGAATTTCATGCCGAGCCGGTGTGCCAGCTCCGCCTGGGGGCGGATGGTGCCGTGAAACTTGCTGTGGTGGGCGGTCCAGTCGCCCAGCGTCTCCTGCCATCCGGCGTCGAAGACGAAGAGTTCGGCGCCGAGGGCCGCCGCCTTTTGAATTGCCCGTTCGGTGTTGGCGGCGTTCATTTTTTCGCCGGAGCGAAAGGCGCCATATGTGTTGCAGATCAGCGGCATAACTTTGCCGCGGGTGGATTCCGGTTCGATGTGCGTGCGGATGTGGCGGTGTATTTTTCGGAACATGTCACCGAAACCGTGCTCCGCGAAGCCGAAGGTGAAGACAGGCGTTTCGAAGGCGGCGCCGGGGAGCAGATTCCACTGAAAGTCGAAATCGTTGATCCCGCCGGAAATGACACTGTCGATGTTGTCGTTTCGCTCCACGACAATTTTCCAGTTTCCGCTCCACTGGAGCGTGCCGAAGAGGAGGTCGCCGCTCTCCTCCGTGGCGGACCCGTCGTCCATCGCGAAAAACGGCATGGCGAACGGGCCGGAGAGACCGGTCCGGCTCTCCAGAACCAGCTTCCCCGCCTCGAGGACGGTGTGGGCGATCTGCCCCTCCGCCGCCCAGTACCCGTGGAGGTGAGTAATTCGGCCGGGTGTATCGCTCCAGGGGAGGGGGAGCGAGGCGGAGAATGCCTGCTGCAATGTGACCGGCACAGTGCCGCCGTTGCGGATGACCGCCCGGCGGTCCAGCAGAGGCGAATCGGCGTAGACGGTGTAGACGAGGGTGACAAAAAGCTGATGAAGTTTATCGACCAGAAGAAGTTCCAGTATCTCGGCGTTTCCTTCGCTCCGCAACTGGAAGGAATCGAATTCGAGTCTGGTTCCCCGGGAGCCGGAGGAATGGAGCGCCAGCAGGCAGCTTTCCGAATAGAGGGCCGAATGAAATGCCGGATATTCCTGAAGGGCGTGCAATCGCCGGCTCTCCCGGACGTTGGGAATGGCCTGCATCGCTTCCGGAGAAGGCAGCTCGTCCGGGGAATCCAGATGTTTCCCGAAGTGGAGGTGAACCGGCAGGCCGGTTGTCGGAGAG
>NZ_DBEXAY010000290.1:0-40638 GCF_048170485.1 Victivallis sp.
AGGAGGGAGTGCTCGAACGCTTCCCCCGGCGCGGCGTCTTTGTGCGCAGCACCCCGGCACCGCGCGGCATCTGCCACCGGATCGTCTTCGTGCTGCCCGACGAACCGATCGGCGACCCCACCCGTGGCTTCATCCACTGGAACCGCTTTCTCGAATTCAACTCCGGGCTTGCCGAAGGGGCGCGCCGGAATGCGCTCGAACTCTCACTGCTGCCGGTCAGCCGGGTGCCGGAGCTCCGCAGCGACAGCGGGGTGCTCGCCGCCGTCATCGTCTCCACCGCCGGGTTCGGTTGCAGCGGTACCGGCGACCGTTATCTGCGCCACTTGCGGAAAAACCGGATTCCGGTCATACAGATCGGTCCGGAACCGCCCGCTCCCGGGGTGAACTGCATCCGGTACGACCGACAGGCAGCCTGCCGGCTGGGTGGGGATTTTCTCGCGTCAGCCGGATTCAGCCGGATCATTTTTCTTCGTTCTCACCCGGACGGGATGCGCAGCGGACTGATCCGGCAGCGGCTGACGGAGCTGGGGGCCGTTGTTGACAGCCGGGAGATCCTGCTCAGCGAGGAGATCGATTCGGCCGCAGCGGAACTGCGCCGGGAGTTTGCAGCGATGAAACCGCTTCCGGAGCTCTTCTACTGTGACCGGATGATCTATCCGCTGGTTCTGCTGCGTGTTGCGGCAGAGTTCGGCCGGGTGCCGGGACGCGACTTTCAGGTGCTGGCCTTCACCTGCCGCACCGCAATGGAGCACATTTCGCCCGAACTGGGCTACCTGCGGATCCCTTACTACGAGATGGGACTCTCCGCCTGCGAGCTGGCGCTCCGGCTCGACAACGATCCGGACCGGGTGGAGTTCATCGAACTGCCGGTGGAACTGGTGGCATTCCGCCCCGTTGCGAAATAAAGTTTTTTACCGAAACTGGTCCGAACCAGATGGGAGAGTAGGAACGATGACAAGATGGAAACAACAGCTCGGCGTAATATCGGTGATGCTCGCCCTCACCATGCATGCGGTCAATGTGCGTGATTTCGGAGCGGCGGGCGATGGAAACACCGATGATACCGCGGCGGTTCAGCGGGCGCTGGACGCGGCGCTGCGGACGGCGGACAAGGGGCGGTTCGGCCTGGCGCCGCTGGTTCCGAGGGAACCGCGCAGAAACCTGATCGGCGACAGCGGAACGCCCGAAGTGTTCTTTCCGGCGGGGGTCTACCGGATCACTTCGCCGCTGGTCGGCGGACGGATCGCCATGCTGCGCGGCGCGGCAGGAGCGGTCATCGAACAGACAGATCCGGCGGCGGACCTGCTCTATTTCGACGCGGGGCGGCGGCTCCGGATCGAAAATCTGACCTTCCGCGGCGGGAACTGCCAGTTGCGGCTGTGGACCCGCAACGGCGACATGTCGATTCTGGCGGTGGACCGCTGCCGCTTCGAAGGGGCAAAGGTGGCGTTCCGGACCGACTCGCTGGCGTTGCGCGGCAGTCCTCCGCAGAAGAAGGTTCCGCCGTACACGGTCCGGCGCGCGCCCGACGGCCGGGCGCAACTTGCGCCGCGTTCGCCGGAAAATCTCAAATGGATGTACAACTCGACGATCGTCTCTTTCACCGGCTGTGAGTTCCGCGACTGCCGCCGGGCGGTCTGGAGCCAGGTGGATTATCTGGTTCTGGAGAACTGCCGCGTCACTCCGGCGCGGGAGGCGGCCGCTTCGATTTTCTACCATCGCGGACTGGTGCGGGTCAACGAACTGACCGGGAGGGCCGATCCGGCTCCGGGGCGGAGCAGCGTCTGGTTCGAACTGGACCGGGATAGCGAAACCACCCCGCCCATCACGGCGGAAGGAGGGTACTGGAGCACCGGCAGCTACGCCTTCCGCAAACTTGACCTGGACAACACCGGGGAACGGGGGATGTGCGTGGTGCGGAGCAATTGTATCCCCCGCCGGTCGCCGCGGTCGATTCTGGTGACCGACAGTATCGTCAGGGCAGCGGGTTCGCCGGAAAACGGAATCATCCACATCGCGGCGGGAACGCATCCGAATCTTATGGTGGTCCGCAACGTCCGGGAGCGTTCCGGGCGGCCGGTGCGGGCGGTCTCCTACGAGCGGGAGCCGGAGAGCGCCGGACTGGCGCGGCTGCGCCACTACCGCGACACGCCGGTGACGGAGAACTATTCCATCGTGCTCGATGGCAACAGCGCTTCCATCGACAACCGTCTGCCGGAAGCGCTGCTCCCCTTCCGCGACCGCACCGTCGCCGTCGAAATTCCGCCGGAAACGCCGCGCCGCTCCCGGTCAGAAGCTGAGGAGAGCTGCCTCCCTGCAACCACGCTCAAACCCGGCCTGAAACAGGATCAGTCGGCCGAACTGCAGAAACTGGTCGATGAAGCTGCAAAGCGCGGCATGCACACGCTGCTGATTCCGGGAGAGCGCTACCGCGTGGATCGGACCATCGAACTGCCACCGACACTGCGCATCGCCGGGCGCGGGGTCGCGCTGCTCCATTCGGACAATCCGGAACAGATCTTCTTCCGCGGCAAGGCGGTACGCGACATCACCTTTGAAAACCTGAAATTTTCCGGCGGCAGAAGCGCGGCACAGCTGGAAACGCCGGGCAATGAACCGGTGCGGGCGGAGTTCGATTTCTGTGCCTTCTTCGGACAGACCGGCACCGCGGTGGAATTCCGTGCCGGGAGCGGGAAAACCGGGGAGCCGAACCAGGCGCGGCTTACGTTGCGCAACTGCCTCTTCCGTTGCCGACGCGGGGTGGACACCAATGCTGCAGAGAGTGAGCTTCGCACCTCGTGGTTCCATAACACGCCGGAGCTGAACGACTCCGGATTCCTCCTCAACCGCGGTGGGCGGATGGTGATGATCGCCAATCTGGGGATTCCAACCGCATTCGCCCCGCAGAAATGGAAGACTCTTCCGCAGGATGTATTCGGGCGAAATCTACGCTGGGTGGATAATTACGGCACACTCTATCTGCAGGACAACCGGTTCGGCGGAGAGTCCGCGGGGGGAATTCCCGCAGTCTTTCATCGCGTTTCCGGCGGGGAAGTTGTAATCGAAGGCGGCTACTGCAGCCATTACAATCCGACGACGATGCAGAGCGTGATCCACTTTGAAGCGTTGCCGGAGCGGCTGGTGATCCGGGAGCTGGTCACTCATCCGGACCGAGCTCCGGGAAAACGCCGCCTGCAGAGCGGACTCTCCGGCGGGAACGTGGAAATTTCAGGGGTCTTCGCCCGATACTGACCGGAAAAAAAGAGATCGAGATGAATTCGACAAAAGATAATCGCCTGTCACCGGACATTCCCCGGCCGGCCTCGAGAAAATGAACCGATAAAATTCAACATTGATGGAGGTTTCATCATGTCCCATCGCCTCTTGCTCACCACCGCATTCTCTTCCCATCCGGAAAAAGAGGCTTCCGCCACTGGCCAGCCCGCCTCCTCCGCCCCGAACCCGGCACCAGCACCCTGCCGGATTTTTACACTTATCGAACTTCTCGTAGTGATCGCTATCATCGCGATTCTCGCTGCAATGCTGCTGCCGGCACTGAACAAGGCGCGGGAGGCGGCACGGCAGGCGAGCTGCATAAACAACCTCAAACAGCACGGCACAGGCGTGACATTCTACCACGACAGCTATGACAACTACGTTGTACCATACCGGATGGGCGCAACGGCGGGGAGTGCAACGATGTGGCACTTCGCCAACAGTGCCTACGCCGACATCTTCAAGCGGTTTGACCAGGTACAATGGGACACCTCGGACAACAGCCGGGTTTTCCACTGTCCATCGGTTCCGCGCGGCATAAAATTCTACTATGACGACACCCAGACAGAGGAGCTGGCGCCGTGCAGTTACATGATAAACAGCGGCATCAGCTTCAGCATGAACCATCTTGACAACGAAACCTGCCCCCCTCGCAAGGTTTCCTCCTTCAAAAACCCGTCGCGTATTCCATATATTGTCGACGGACTGGGACCGGCGCAGTACGATTCGTGGCGGGTGGGAGTCTCCGATCCATTAGTGGTGATGGGTTCCGGGCCCAATCAGCGGAAAATCGACTATCGTCACAACGGCAAGGTTCTGATTCTCACGCTGGGCGCAAATGTGACCTCCACCAGTAATCTGCCCAAATCGGAGAAGCCGCCGGCGGGAGCACAGGATGTGCTGAAATAGCAGGAGGAGCAGGAGAAAAATTTCGTGCCTGCTTTTCCGATGATGGAAACCGTTCCGTTGCGATGATATATTATCGATGCAACAGGAAATTCCAGCAGGAGGACGACCCATGATGATCCGGGCAATCGAAGGCGACATCACAACTCTGGCGGTCGACGCCATTGTCAACGCGGCGAACTGTTCGCTGCTCGGCGGCGGAGGCGTGGACGGCGCCATTCACCGGGCCGCCGGGCCGGAACTTCTGGAGGCGTGCCGCAAATTCGGCGGCTGCCGGACCGGCGAGGCGAGAATCACCCCGGGCTTCCGGCTCCCGGCAAGATTCATCATCCACACCCCCGGACCGGTGTGGCACGGCGGAGACCGGAACGAACCGGAACTTCTCCGCAACTGCTACAACAATTCTCTGCTTCTGGCGGCGGAGGCGGAATGCCGCTCCATCGCCTTCCCCTGCATCAGCACCGGCGTCTACCACTACCCGGCCCGGGCGGCGGCGGAAATTGCCGTCACCGCGGCGCGGGAGTGGTCCGGTCCCCTGCCGGAAGAGGTGATCTTCTGCTGTTTCAGCGCCGGAGCACTCGCCATCTACCGGGAACTTCTGGAGCGGCAGGAAGCGTGAACTATCAGGAACCGCTGTTCCGGCCCCCCGCGGAGGCCGGGAGCCTGATCTTTCAGGTGGCATACGGCTGTCCGCACAACCGCTGCCGTTTCTGCGGCATGTACAAGCGTGTCCGCTACCGGCTCCGCCCGGAGGAGGAGGTTCTGGCCGAAATCGCCGACGCGGGACGCCGCCATCCCGGGACCGCGCGGGTCTTTCTCGCCGACGGCGACTGCATGGCGCTCCCCTTCGACCGGCTGAAACGGTATCTGGAAGCTCTGAATCGCGCCTTCCCCTCGCTGGCGCGGGTCGGCAGTTACGCCAACGGCAGTTCGATTCAGAACAGAACCGGCGAGGAACTCGCCGCCCTGCGCCGGCTCCGGCTCCACACCCTCTACCTCGGGCTCGAAAGCGGTTCGCAGGAGGTGCTCGATCTCTTCGGCAAAACCGAACAGGTCGAAGGGATGATCGAAGCGGTGCTCCGGGCACAGGCGGCCGGTCTGCGCCTTTCGGTGATGGTGCTCATCGGCCTCGGCGGACGCGCCCTGCGTCAACCGCACATCGAACGGACCGCCGCCGCCCTCAACCGGATGCAGCCGAGACTGCTTTCGGCTCTGCGGTTCATCCCGATTCCCGGCCTGCCGTTTCCGCCCGGCTTCGAACCGGTGACGGAGCTGGAGGCGGTGGAGGAGCTGCACGAACTCATCAAACGTCTGGAGCTCGACCACACCGTGTTCCGGGCCAATCACACCTCGAACCCGGTGCCGCTCTCCGGCAGGCTTCCGCAGGACCGGGAGCGGCTGTGCCGGGAGCTCGAATGCGAACTCGCCTCCGGCACGCTCGACCGGAACGGCCCCGGCCCCCTCCCCGTTGAACTGTGACCGTCAGGAGGGCCGGCGGCATTCCCGGCGGAAGGCGGTCGGCGTCTGATCGGTGTAGCGCCGGAATTCCTGGGAAAAATAGAACTGATTGCAATACCCGAGTTTCGCAGCGATCTCCTTGATGGAGAGATCCGTGTGCCAGAGCAGTTCTCGTGCCTGCTCCACCCGGCAGGTATTTCGATACTTCTGCGGCGAAATGTGCAGTTCCTCCCGGAAAATCCGATTGAGGTTGGTGAGGCTCATCCCCAGTTCGGCGGCGACCTCCTTCATCTCCAGCGGTTGGTCGAGTGCAGATTCCAGCTTCTGTTGCGCCTGCGCCAGCAAGGGTGCGTTCCGACGGCGGCTGCGCAGATTGCCGGAGAGCTGGAGCAGAAACTTGTATCCGGCGGCGAGCAGTTCCGGAATTTCCTCTTTATCTCTGCGTTCGAGCAGAGACCTCATCGTGTCGATACTCTCAAAGAGCGGCGCAGGCTCCCCGACATACTGCATGGTGAAGCGATCCAATCCCAGCGTGGTGCAGATCGATTCCAGGTGAGGACCGGCGAATTCGACGACCAGTTTGCGGTAGCCCCCGGTGGAAAAGGTGTCGAACGAGTAACTTGTCCCCGGCGGAATCAACAGCACCATCCCTGGTTCCAGCAGATATTTGCGCTCTCCATGCCGGTACATCAGCCGCCCTTCCAGCACCAGAGAGACGATCATGAACCGGCAGAACTCCTCCCGGAACAGAAACCGGTTGGCGCGGTGCGCCTCCTCCACCGTAAACGGATAGAATGGATAGAAATCGCCCTCCATGAAATTCCGGCTGCCGGCAGAGCGAATCCGGGCCGCAAAATAATCCCCCTCATGATGATACCGATGTTTTGCGTGATTGCTCTGTTCCGCCGCCATGGTCGAAATCCATATTCAATCTGGTTGTTCCATGCATATTTTATCACGGGAAACAGTTGTTTCAAGCCATCCCCGGTGATATATTGAAAAAAACAGAAACACAGGAGTCGATCCCTCATGGCAATGCATTGCGAAATTCCGTTTCCCGGTATCCGAAAGCTCACCTTCGGCGAACCGGAAGATTGCGTCCCCTCCGCCCAGCCCTACCGGAAAGCGCCGCTCGCCGACGCGATCGCCGAACTGCCGGAACCGGAGACCGCCCCGTTCCCACTCGAAGAGATCCGCTTCACCCTCTCCGCCCGCGGCTGCCGCCTCGAACTGCCGCTCCGGCCGGGCGAGGATCTCTACGGCTTCGGACTCCAGCTTAAAAGCCTGCGCCAGACCGGGAAGAAGCGGACGCTCCGGGTCAACAGCGACCCGGTCGCCGACACCGGCGACAGCCACGCACCCGCACCGCTCTACTTCTCCACCGCCGGGTACGGCGTCCTGCTGGACACCGCCCGCTACGCGACATTCTACACCGGAGGAAACCTCCCCTTCTCCCGCCGGAAAGCCGCCGCCTCCGCCGGTGACATCAAGCTCACCGAGGAGGAACTTTACGCCTCATCCGGCGCGACGGCCCCGGTCATCGCCGAGGTTCCCGCCGCCCGCGGCGTCACACTCTACCTCTTCAGCGGCCCCACGCTGCTCGACGCAGTGCGCCGTTACGTGCTCTTCTGCGGCGGCGGCTGTCTGGTGCCGGAGTGGAGCCTCGGCAACTGGTACCGCGCCTGCGGCACCGCCACCGAAGCCGGAGTGGCCGGACTCGCCCGCGAACTGCGCGAGGAAAACATTCCCTGCGACGTGCTCGGGCTGGAACCGGGCTGGCAGTCGCACGCCTACTCCTGTTCACTGCGCTGGAGCGAGGAGCGTTTCCCGCACCGCCGGGAGCTGATACATTCCCTGCGCGACGCCGGATTCCGGGTCAACCTCTGGGAACACGCCTTTCTCCACCCCACCTCGCCGCTCTACGAACCGATGGCGGAGTATGCGGGCGAATTCGAGGTGTGGCAGGGGGAGGTCCCCGACTTCACGATTCCGGAGGCGGCGAAACTCTTCCGCGACTATCACGCGGAGGAGTTCACCCGGCAGGGCATCAGCTCCTTCAAGCTCGACGAGTGCGACAACTCCGACTTCATCCGCAGTCCATGGTCGTTCCCGGAGTGTTCCCGCTTCCCCTCCGGCTGCGACGGCGAACAGATGCACTCGCTCTTCGGGCTGCTCTATCAGCAGACGATCCTCGACGCCTGCCGTGACGCCGGAATCCGCACCTGCGGGAGCGTCCGCAATACGCACGCCTTCGCCCCGCCGATGCCCTTCGTGCTCTACAGCGACCTCTACGACCACCGGGACTTTCTGCGCGGCGTCGCCGGGTGCGGCTTCTCCGGCATGCTCTGGACCCCCGAACTGCGCCACGCCCAGTCGCCGCGGGACTACCTGCGCCGCCTCCAGGCGATGGTGCTCGCGCCGCAGATGCTGATGAACATCTGGTCGATGCCCCACCCGCCGTGGCGACAGCTGGTCCGCGAACGCAACCTCGCGGGGGAATTCCTCCCCGAGGCGGAACAGCTCCGGCTCAAAACGCTCACCCGGAAGATTCTGGAACTTCGCATGGGATTCATTCCCTGCCTCTACGCCGCCTTCGCCGACTACCATTTCCGGGGGATTCCGCCGTTCCGCGCGCTCGCGATGGAGTGGCCGGAGGATCCCCGGCTGCGGGAGGTCGATCAGGCGTGGATGGCCGGGGAGAATCTGCTCTGCATCCCCTTCACCGCCGACGAGGAGGAGCGCACCGTCCCGCTCCCGGAAGGCGGCTGGCGCGACTACTACACCGGTGAGCTGTTCCAGGGCGAAGTCACCCTCCGCCCGGACGAGGAGACACTGCCGATTCTGGTGCGCGAAAATTCGATCGTTCCGGTCGCCCGGCCGGTCACCCACGTCACCGACGGCATGGTCTACCATCTGGTGTTGCGCCTTTACGGCAAAACGCCCCGGCCCGCCCGGCTCTACGCCGACGACGGCTGGAGCTTCGGCTGGGAGAACGATCCGGAGCACTGGGGCGAGGTGCGCGCCGACGGCACCGCCTCAACCTCCCTCTCCGGCCGGTACCGGGTCGACGCGGTCGAAGAGATCGGCCGCTGATTCCGGAGCGGCCGCGTCAGGAGATGCGGCGGAGCGCAAGTTCGATCGCCGCGTAGAAACTGCCGGTGTCGGCCACCCCTTTCCAGGCGATGTCGAACGCGGTGCCGTGGTCGGGACTGGTCCGCACCACAGGCAGACCGAGCGTCGAATTGACGCCGCGGTCGAAGGCGAGCATCTTGAAGGGGATGTGCCCCTGATCGTGGTACATCGAGACGATCCCGTCGTAGCGGCGGCGGGTCTCCTCGATGAAGAGCGTGTCGGGCGGGAACGGCCCGTCGATGTCGATCCCCTCCGCCCGGAGCGCAGCGAGCGCGGGCTTGACCGTCTCCTCATCCTCCCGGCCCATACAGCCGTTTTCCCCGGCGTGCGGATTGAGGGCGGCGGCGGCGAGCCGCGGATGAGCGACCCCTTCGCGCCGGACCACCTGATCCAGCAGCCGGGTCACGTCGACGATCCGCTCGAAGGTGACCTGCCGCGGCACCTCCGCCAGCGGAATGTGGGTGGTGACGAAGACCATCCGCAGATCTCCGGCCGACTGCATCATCACGAAATTCCGGGTGCCGCACAGCTCGGCAATCCGTTCAGTGTGCCCGGTGAAGGGGATTCCGGCCAGGTTGACCGAATACTTGTTCATCGGGGCGGTGACCAGCGCCCCCGCCTTCCCGGCGAGAACGTCGAGCGTCGCCATGGTCAGCGCGTCGTAGGCGAGTCTGCCGCAACGCGCCGAGGCTTCCCCGATCGTCAGCTCCGCGAAGGGAAGAGTTCCGGCGGCGCAGACCTCCGGCAGGAGGCCGCCGCTCCACCGTTTCGCCGCCTCCGCGAGGATCGACGGTTCGCCGTAGAGGCGGAACTTCACCCGCCCGGCGAACCGGGGATCGGCCGCGGCGCGCACCGCCAGTTCCGGACCGATTCCGGCGGGATCCCCCGCCGTCACGGCGATGACCGGCAGGTCGGATTTCATCGTCACCACTCCTGCCCTTTCTTCATGAAGTAGGCGGCGACATTGGGCACGATCGGCTTGATCAGCGTCTTGATCGCCTTCGCGTATTCGCGGATCTCCGACTGGGCGTGATCGCTGTCGCGCAGTTCGAGGAAGTGGAGCAGATTGCCGAGATCAACCGTGCCCCAGAAGGTGACCATCATGTTCTGCGGAAGCACGCCGCGCGCCTGTTCGCGGCAGACGCCCGACTCCAGCAGATGCTCGTAAAGTTTCAAACTGGCGCGGTTGTGCGCGTCGATCTCCGCCTTGAGCTCCTCGCCGCCGAACGAGGGGTCGAAATAGGAGGCCTGCCGGTTGTCCTCCGACTGGCGGCGGAGGGTGCCGGGGGTGTAGAACTCCATGTCGATCTGGGTGTAGCGGCGCGAAATCTCATTGTAGCTCCAGGTGCGATGGCGGTGCCACTGCCCCCGCACGAAGAGCGGGCAGTGCACGCTGAAGGTGAAAACGACATGCTCGAGCGGGCTGGTGTGGCGGTTTTCAATGAGGTAGTTCAGAAGCCCGATATCGCGCTCATCCATCGTCTGCTTGAGCTTGCCGAAGGAGACCCGGGCGGCGTTGACGATCGTCGTCTCCGTGCCGAGGTGATCGATCAGGCCGACCCATCCCTGGCCGTCGAGGACTTTCACATGATTGGCTGGCGGTACGTTGAGATGTTCCATTCTCTTGCTCTCCCGTTGGCCGCGAGGGCGGCCGCTTTATGTGTTGACTGTTATTTCGTCTTCGTTTCGTTCGTTTCCGGAGCCGGGGCCTTCTCCCCCGCCTCTTTCAGCAGCTCCTGCACCAGCATTCTGGCGGCGGCGGCCGACTTCTCCACGGCCGCCGACATGGCCTGAACCGCCGTCGCGGGAGAATCGTCCCGCATCGGAACCTCATAAAATGCATCCCGTTCCAGCCGGCCGCCGTCGGAGAGGCGGGCCGAATAGTTCACGCCGACCACCGCCCGCTTCCGTCTCCGGTCGAATTCGAACCGGTAGACGGTGCCGCTCAATCGAACCACTTCACTGTTGCCGCGCACCTCTTCCGGGTCCGGCATCGCCGCCCGGAGCCGCCGTTCGATCAGCAGTTCCGGGCTGACCAGCCAGCGGTTGTACTCGTCGGTCAGCATCCGGTCGTTCTCCTCCCGGACCAGAAAACGCCGGTCCGCGCCGGAGACGTTCCGGAACACGCCGAAGCGCACCGGCACCGGCAGCGGCGCAATCTCCTCCGACGGCGGCTGAGCCAGATCATACTCCGCCGGCTCCACATACTCCGGCCCCATCAGAGCGCACCCCGCCGCCGCGAACAGCGCCGCCGTCAGCATCGTCATGACAACTTTCTTCATACTCTCTCTCCGCAAATTCATCCTACCGCGCCGGCGGAATCCGCAGCGTCTGCCCGACCCGCAGACCGGTGGCGCTGTTCAGCTGGTTCGCCTCCAGAATCAGCCGGTATTTCGAGGCCGAGCCGTAGAAGCGGCGGGCGATTCCCCCCGGCGTATCCCCGGCCCGGACCGTATAGAACTGCTCCGTCTCCACCGGCTGGGGCCGGGCCGGAGACGGCGGCGCGACGGGAGCGGCCGGAGCCGCACTCCGGACCTGCGCCTTCTGCCGGTCCATGATGTAACGCTTGAGAAAACCGATCTGACGGCGCAGCGCGGCATTTTCCTGCGTCAGCCGCTCCAGTTCATCCGCCGGAGGCGACGGCAGCTCTTCGCGCGAGAGTTCGCGCAGGAGCTTCGCCCGCGCCATCCGGCAGTACCCTTCGACCGTCTGCCGGTCGGAGGAGTCGGGCGCCAGCGCCAGATAGCGCCGGTAGAAGTAGAGCGCCGCCGCTGGATCGGCCAGCGCCTCGTCGTAAAGGGTCGCCAGCGCGAGATTCGCCTCCGGCGCATCCGGACGGCGTTCGACCAGCCGCCGGTAGAACCGTTCCGCCGCCTCGGCATCCCCTTCCCGGCGGCTGCGGTCGCCCTGCACCATCAGAGGATCCCGGCGAATGTCCCCGTCGCCGCATCCGGCGACGAAGAACAGCAGAAGGAGCGGCAGAAGGACAATCGCTCTCATCGCTCCGCCTCCCCGGCCATCCGCTGCCGGAGCACCGCAAGTCCGCAAACCGCCGCCGTCTCCAGCCGGAGCACGTAGGGGCCGAGGTTGAGCCCGCGGACCCCGGCGGCGAGAAACGCCTGCTCCTCCTCCGGAGTGAATCCCCCTTCCGGGCCGACCAGCCAGGCGAAATCGCCCCCGGCGGTCTCCTCCCGGGGTGAAGCCTTTCCGGCGTCGACCGCGCCGAAAAACGCCTGGATCTTCCGAGCCCGGATCTCCTCCAGCGCCTCCGACGGCTTCACCATCGGCAGAATCCGGGGGAGAAACGGATTTTTCGACTGCTTGCACCCTTCGCGGAGCAGAGTTTCCCAGCGTCCGCTCCCCTCGGGCTGCGCCACCGACCGTTCGCAGTGGAGCAGACGGATCGACCAGACCCCCAGTTCCGCCGCCTGCTTGAGCAGCACATCGAACTTCGCCCGGCGCGGCACCGCGCAGTAGAGATGGAGCCGCCTTGCCGGCTCCGGTTCGCGGCGACGCTCCTGAATCACCAGCGTCCGGCGGGGTTCCACCCGGGCAACGGCAACGAGACCGCACCCGTCGAAGAGCGCAACCTCGTCGCCCGGCGCCGCCCGGAGGGTCCGGAAGAGGTGGTCGAACTCGCTCTTTTCGAGCTCCGCCGCCTCGCCCGGCGCAGGGATGGTTTCACAGAAAAATGTACGCATGAAAAATCCGTATCTGATTGTCTCGCCTTAATTTACCCCCCCTGACGGAAAAATTCAATCCCGCGCCGGAAAATTCCCGGCTAGGGGCGGTGTTCCGGGCACCTCTCAGCGCCCGAGATAGCGGCGGTGTACCCGCATGCCGATCGAACAGAGCAGATCGTAGACGTGGGTTCCCTTGAGCTGCGCCCACTCTTCGAACGGAATGAAGCGGTCCCCCTGACGGCCGATGCAGACCACCTCGTCGCCCGGTTTCGCCTCCGGCGCGTTCTCCAGAGAGATGGTGGTGTAATCCATCGAAATGCGCCCCAGCACCGGGCAGAGTTCGCCGTTGACCAGCACGTAGCCCCGGTTGGAGAGCGCCAGCGGCAGTCCGTCGGCGTACCCGGCGGCGATGGTGCCGACCCGGGTCGGACGGGCCAGCCGGTGCATCCGGCCGTAGCCGATGCAGGAGCCCGCCGCGAGGACCCGCACGGCGGCGAGCCGGGTTTTGAGTTCGACCACCGGCGAGAGGCGCATCGACTGGCGCACCTCGTTGTCGTAGTAGCCGTACATGTTGATGCCGCACCGCGCCATGGTGAAGGGGGCGTGCGTGCTCTCGGGGAAGTTGTTGAGCGCGTCGCTCGCGGCCATATGGATGTCGGGGAAGGTCATTCCCTCCCGCGCCAGCTGGGCGAGCAGCACCTTGAAGGCGGCGAGCTGGCCGAGACTGTAGTCGTCGTAGCGCCAGAAGGCGCTGGAGAAGTGCGAATAGATTCCCTGAATCTCGAGGTTGGGCAGACCGCGCATGGCGAGGATCTGCTCCGCGGCGTTCTCCGCGGGCATGCCGAGCCGCCCCATGCCGGAGTCGACGGTGACGGCACAGCGCACGCGCCGGTTCTGGTGCACCGCTTCGGCGCTGATCTTCCGGGCCATCTCCAGGTCGTTGAGCGGGCAGACGATGCCGTGTTCCACCGCCGGGGCGATCTCGTCGGGCAGCAGATTGCCGAGGATCTGGACCGGCAGTCCGAGCGGAGCAAGTTCCAGCGCCTCGTTGATTTCGGCCACGCCGAAGGCGCATGCACCGGCGGATTTCACCACTTCGGCCACCGGCAGAACGCCGAGTCCGTAGGCGTTCGCCTTGAGCACCGCCATCAGCCGGCAGGGAGCGACCCGCCGCCGGATCTCCATGAAATTCTCCGCCAGAGTATTTAAGTTCACTTCGAGATTGACACGGCTTTCCTGGCTCATTTTTCCCTCAAAACTGATTTGGACAAACAGATGCTTCCGCATAATATATCACGCGTGCCGCCGGAAACAAGTCTCCGATCCGGCGCCGGCTCTTGAAAAGTATGCGCCACGGGTGTATATTATTCGGTTATCATTCGGAATAAAACAGAAACCACAGTTTCTCAAGGAGTGAGTAAAACATGTTCAGCGCATCCGATTTGAAAAAAGGGCTGAAGATCCAGATCGACGGCGCCCCGTGGGTCATCACCGAGTTCGATTTCTGCAAGCCGGGCAAGGGCACCGCGCTCTACCGCTGCAAACTCAAGAACCTGATCAACGGCTCCGGCATGGAGAAGACCTACCGGCCGACCGACAAGATCGAGAAGCCGGACCTCGAAGAGCGGGAGATGTACTACTCCTACTTCGACGGGCACCACTACATCTTCAGCGATCCGAACACCTACGAAGAGATGGCGGTCTCGGCGGAAACCCTCGGCAAGCAGGCCTATTTCCTGATCGAGGACAGCCTCTGCAACTTCGTCCTCTTCAACGGCGAGCCGATTGAAATCACACTGCCGACCTTCATCGAGAAGGAGATCGTCGAGACCGAGCCGGGCGTCCGCGGCGACACCGCCACCAACGTCACCAAGCCGGCGAAGATCGACAACGGCTACGAGATCCAGGTGCCGCTCTTCATCAACCAGGGCGACATCGTCAAGATCGACACCCGCACCGGCGAGTACGCCGAGCGCGTCAGCAAGGCGTAATTCCGCCTTCGCAAAAAAGCCGGAAATTCCGGCACACAAAAAAAAGAGCTGTCGCCAACTTCTATCAAGCTTGCGACAGCTCTTTTGTATTCAGCATATTGGAAAGCCATGCGTCATTCGCAGCCCGGCATTTCGGACATACCTCTTCTGTACAGAGAAATTCTTTCTCCTACCAACGCAGGTAGCGGAAAGGATCATCGCCAAGTTCATGATCCCGGCGATAGTCGGGATCATATACATCACGAATCACCCGCCTGACCCGGAACTGATCGGGAGTGGCAACAATACCGCCGCTGCCGAAGTGGTCAAAAATCCGGATTGCGATCGTATTCCACTCGCCGAACCGGATCCATTCGCCAGGAACCGGATAACTGCGTTTCAGCTCCCAGAAATGGGGAGTTTTCTTCGATATTTCACCGATTTTTCTGCCATTCCAGAAGGTGACGTCGCAGTCATCGACCACACCGAGATCCAATACGATCTCTTCGCCCCGCCATTGAGCGGGAATCCAGACTTTCCGACGAACCCAGAAAACTCCATCAAATTCGGCAAGTTCTCCTCCGAGGTCCTCGATCTTGCCTGGCAGAGAAATTTTCCGCCAGGTGGAGTCGTCAAATCCGCCTTGAGCAAACCCTTTCGCCAAGCCGGCATCGCCGGGATCCTCATGCGCCTGCTGTGGCGTCTGCGCCTTCGACAGCGGATGAGTCACCATCATCCGCCATGTTCCGGCCAGCGGCAGAGAGGCCGGTCCGCGGGTTCCGCCGTTCAACAAAGCATCTTCGCGCAGGAAACGGCCACCGGAATTGGCGATCAGCTGTGCCAGCAGACGCCGTAACCGCCAGGAGGTAAAACGTAAATAGGTATTCTTTTCCACGGCTAGCTCATCCGGCAGCAGAGCAAGGGCAACCGCCGAACCGTTCCCGGCCCGGTACCGCTGCAGCAAAGGACAATCCGACAGGAAAAGCACCGCGTCAACATCCGTCCGGGAACGGAACTCCGAAACAGAACAACCTGCGACTTCCGGCCAGTCCGGTATTTTCATCCGATTGGAAAACTGGCTTTTTTCCAATCGGAATCCGAAACGTTCCGGAACACTCCCCCGTTCAATCAGAATAACACGGCCGCCGGACTGGAGAAATTGCTCCAGCTCAATATCGCGGACCCGGTTTCCTTCTCCAAGAATTACCAACCCTGACTCCGGCAGCCGGTCGGCAATGGTAAAATCCACCTCCATCTCCGTCAGAAGTTTCGCCCCCTTCTCCCCGCCGATGTAACTGGCACGCATTCCCGGGCGGGCAACGGGAGCCGTCGCCAGATAATGCAGAATCCGCAACAGAAACCGGTCCGCAACCGGATCCGGCTGTGTCCGCTCCGTAAGATCGAGCGAACAGTAAATCACCCGCCCGGAGCCAAGAGTTTTCTCCATCAGCGGCGTATAAGCAAGGTCAAACTCCCCTTCCAGCAGCGGAGTCCAGGAACCGTGATGCGGCTTTTCTACCGCGATCGACGCCACGCTGCCCTGATTGCTCACATGCCAGCCGAAAGGCAGAGAAGCTTTGGGCCATGCGATCGAAGTCCCGGACTCCTCCGGCAGAAGAGTTCCGGCTCCCCGCCAGTTGCAGAGTTCCCCGGCATCGATTCCGGAGAGTATCGGGTGATTCCGTTGCGTGGCAACCGGCCAGAAGCGTCGGGAGACATGGCGGGATATCCGGAACTTGCCAGCATCCATCAACACGTCACCGGTTTGCCCGAGAATCAACAGCCGGCCGCCCGAACGGACAAAACCATCCAGAGCTCCCGGTAACGGCTCATTCAGCGCTCCCTGCGCAACGACCAATACGTTCCCTGCGGCAGCTTCCCCCTTCCACTCCCGAAATGGAATATTCAAACGGAGAAAATCCCGCCGTACGGCTGCTCGTGGATCAAAGAGAAGTACCTCATTCGCCATTTTTTCACGAATAACCGGGTAAACGGAAAAATGGAATTCATCGAAGACATCACCTTTGCCGAATTTTCCCTTCACCCGGATCACACCCGATGTGCGGGCAGCGGTTTCCGGCAACTCAGTCTCCAGCGGCAGAAGAATACTTTCCCCGACCGGAACACTTCCTGTCAGCCGGCCGTCGGCTATCGTTTTTCCGTTCACGACAATCTCGAACGAAAGCCGATACTCCTGTTTCGACCGTTCGTCATTGCAGAGCGCGATCGATTTGCAGAGCTTTTCACCACTGTAATAGTGATGTCCTTTTTCCGTGAAGGAGTGGATCTCCCCCGCGATATACATCAACAGAGGGGTATTTACCGCCTGCAGTTCGCAACCCGGCAGTGTTATTTCAGCCCCGTCTTTCAGGCCGAATATGAACAGGTCGGCCTCCCGTTGAAACCAGCCCCGGTCGCCGGGTCGAAATGCGGGCAGCGGACGACGCCCGCTCTTCATCTGCCAGCCGGCGCCCCATTCCCACGGGATCACGCCTCCGGAAACTCCCCAACTTCGAAATGAACGTAATGTATTGCGAATAAACAAAGATTGTAATTCAAGCGCCGCCGGAGCATACACGATCTCCGGATGTGACTGCATCCAGCGATACTGCTGTTTTTCCACAAAGAAACTGCGGATCATTTTGCGGTATTGCGGCCGTTCCAGTTCGTATGCTTTCTCTCCGAGGCTGGCGGCACAGAATTCCGTCAGCAACGGTTCGGAAGCAGGAGCGCCAAATGCACCGTTGCGGCCTCGAAAGAAGTTGTAACTGAAAGGAGTACCGAATTCCACCGCCATAAAAGGCATATCCCCGGATTTCACCCAGAAGCGGAACCACTCCTCCCGTTCCTGAAGCGGCAGCAGATTCAAATAGAAATTACACGCCTGAAAGTCGCCGAGATTGGCGCCGGAATGCATCGCCACCGGCCGGGAGGGATCCATTGCCCGGATCACCTGCAGTTGTTCGCGGGCAGGAGCGGTAAAACGCTGCCATGCCGCATCGCCCTCCAGCGCCCGGCGGTTTCCGATACGCCTCGGATTCTGATCGTCGATATGTGCATACCGGTTAGGGGTTGCCGCCAATAGAATAACAGATGGGTTGTTGCGAATCTCCTTCCATTGCCGGACCAGCTCCCGACGCCAGCGTTCCTTCACCGCAGGACTCTTCCACTGTCTCACGTAAGCCGTAGCCGTATGAGCAGGATACATCAGCAGAAAGCCTTTTTCATCGGCAATGTCAGCCCACGCTTTCCGGGCGATGATGCGGCCACGTTCATAATGGTCGTTCGGCCAGAGTTCAGCAAGGTTGAAATGGCTGGCCAGAAAACCGTCGATCTGCGCCGCAATGGCGGAACGGAATCCGCCAACCGCCACCTCGTGAAATGGCAATGTCGGACGAAAGCGAATCTTCTTTCCATTAAGCAGAAAATCCCGGCCCGCGATTCGGATGTCGCGGAATCCGAATCGTTCCCGAAACACATCCCGCGTCACACCGTCTATGCGGAGCACACTCTCCAGCGTGTAGAGATACGGCTGCCCGACATCCCACAGGATCGGATTCTCCCAGTGATCCGCCAAGGTAACACTCTGCAAACCGCCGCGATTCAGCGATCGTTCCCCGGAAAACTCCTTGACACATCTCCCGGCAGCATCAAGAATGCGGAAATGGAACTGAGCTGGACCGCTCTTCTCAACCCCGGTAATCTCCACATCCACCGAAATTTGTTTTGAACGGGTGTCCGTGCGGATAAACACACCGTCAATATGAATTCCGCCAGGACGGGAAACAAGCAATACGTCGCCGGGAATGCCGCGTGCCGCCAGAGGCCGATCCACCTCGACGGAATGACCGGCATCCAGCACCACTTCGTTCCGCCCTCCGCCGGAAGCAGTCACAAGCAGTTCCAGCTCCGCCCTTTTCCCCGCCTCCAGAAAAGGAGTGATGTCGAGTTCACCCCCCGGCCAGTCGATTTTCCCGGCATATTCTCCATCGACCCGGAGTTCCGCATCCGTGGAAACCCGTTCCAGCCGCAGAAAAATCCGACGATTTTTCCATGTTTCCGGTAAAGTGATACTCCGCCGGAACCGTGCACGGTCAAGCCGGTTCAGTGCAAGATTCTTCCAGGCAGGACCGTTGCCGGATACAATGACAGCGCATTCCGGTCTGCCCCAGTAATCGGCATGCCACAATCCAGGAACCCGGCAGAGTCCCCATTCCGCAGAGTCATCTGCCGAACCATCTCTTTCCCCAGGAGCAAAGCGCCAGATTCCGTTTAAAACAATTTCTCCCCGAACCCCGCCTTGCTCAATGACCGGTTCTTTTCCCCAGCATAGAGCATCCGTATCAGATGCCACCAGAAGCAATTTCTGATCCAGAGCGTCCACCGAAATGGACTTGACCAGCAAAACTCCGCACGCCTTGAACAACCCGACTTGAAATCGTACCGAAGCGGCTCCAGTCGGAACGGGGCTTTCTGTAACAACTTTTTGGAACTGTGGTGATGCCGTCTTCAATTCCGGAGCATTGCCGTATCCGATAACTTTTCCTCCGGCATCCAGAAACGTCAGGGAAACCCGGGCGGTATTCCACGGTTCGGCACCGGGTTTCAGCTCCGGCGCGCAAAAAACAACCGAAGTGCGGAGACGCCTCCACTCGGGTTGCAACCGGAGCAGACGGCCGAGGTAGATCGCCTGTGCCGCATCGGAATTGCCTATGCGAACCACAGTCTCCTTCTCCACTGACGTCATCGAAACCCGGGTACGAAGCGCATAAGGAGAGACCTCCCAGCCAGACGGCAACCCTTCCCGGTTCGTTTTCGCCGTGGTAAACTCCCCCTCCGGTAAAAGGTTCGCAAGCGAAATCAATGGAAATAACATGAAGAGAAGAAGAGAAAAACGGGACATTTTCATCATTCTCCACCCAGTCGAACCACCTGCAACGATTTGAGCAGAACAATTCCCTGTGCCTTGAACAATCCGGCTTGCAACAGGATAACCGCACTGCCGGTTGGAATCGCATTTTCCACCCGGATCTCACGGAATTCCGGCTCTGGAGCTTTCAACTCCAACGCGGAACCATATCCGATCGTCTTGCCTGTCGCATCGAGAAACGTCACGGAAATCCGGGCATTGTTCCATGCCTCCGGCCCCGGTTTCAACTCCGGAGCAGCCATCTCAGCAACCAGCAGGATCCGTTTCCACTCCGGTTTCACCGGCAGTCTGACCGCGGCATACAGAGCCGCCGGACGATCGGGACTGGCAATTTTCAGGAAGGTCCCTTTTTCTCCCTGTTCCAGCGAAACGTGTGAGCGGAGGGCATAAGGGGAGACCTCCCAACCGGACGGTAACGTTTTTCCTGGCGCGATACCAGCGGAAAAATTCCCGGCTGGCAATAAATTTTCCGATGCCGGTTCCGCCCCGGAACAGATGACAGCACAACAGGTGAGCAGCAGAGACCAACGTAACATTTTTCACTCCTTTTCCTTTATTTCAATATCGGACGAACCGTGTAATTCTCAAAAATCAGCTGAGAAACACTTCCGCTGAGAGAAGGACGCAAGTCACATGCAATCCCCAGTTTTCCCCACAGAGCAGGAGCATTCAAATACCCGGCGTGTCCATCGGCGTACGCGTAACAGCCACTGTCACGGTGAATGAAGAGCGGTCGAGCATCCACATAGACATCACCTGCCGTAGCGATGACGGAGGAAAATCCGGCCGACCCACCGCCGGCGGCACCCACATGGAACACATTCTGCTCAGCATGATATTCAGAAAACGACATCAATCCGGAATATCCCTGACGTGTCCGGCCGATGTCACTGACGTGGGCAGTGTATTTTCCGCGCTCACTCCGGCTTGCGTGAACCGTCGGAACCGGCAGCGCCGCTTCCCGGATACTGTAAACTCCGGTCAGCCAGCGGTTCATTGAGTAAGAACAACGTTTCGTTCCGCCCCAGTCCACCCGTTCAACTGCATCGGAGGGACAGCAGAACACATTCCAGTCTGTCAGATAAGCGGTATTGATACTGTTCCAATCCGAGCTCAGGACCATATAACCGATTTCTCCAAAATAGCCGTTGTGGTCATTGATATAGGAAGCATTTGCCTGGGCAATCTGCTTCAGATTCGAGGTACAGGAGATCCGTCGGGAACTTTCCCTTGCGGAAGAGAGGGACGGCAACAGCAGTCCGGCCAGAATCGCGATGATCGCGATTACGATCAGCAATTCAATCAGCGAGAATCGATGGTTAATACAACGTCTCATTTTTCCTGCTCCGTTTCCGGTGACCGGTGCAACTGCGGCCGGCCCCAGTAAGCATTGTTGTTCCAGAAACATTTTCCCTCATTCGCGTCATCTGTCCGCAGCGTAAGTTCAGTGGCCTCTCCCAGCGGGATCTCAACGTTCCACGCCTCCATTTCCGCAGTCATCCGCCCGGAATTCCAAACTGTTTTTCCATCCAGAAGGACCGAAAAGGCAACTGCACCTCCTGTGCCTATTTCAGCATGAAGCCCGGCCAGCGCTGTAAAATACCGGAAAACTCCAGCCGGCAGAATCCAGCTCATATAACAGCTCCGGTCAAACTGCATTCCGCTGTGCGGCAACACCCCGAGCCCCGGAAGATGCACGATTTTCCCGCCGACCCGAAGCGCGCCCGGTGTCACCGGCACATTGTTGGGAGGCATTTTTTTGTTGCCGTCCAGAATTGCGCCGCCGTAAACCAGATCGTGTCGTTCCGCGGCAGGAGGAATCAGCCGCAAATCCACAGGAGGCAGTTTTCCGACCCGCTTCTCTGCAATCAGAATAGCGGAGAAAAGCGCATCCAGCGTCAGCTGAGCCGCCACAGTCACCGGTCCTGCCGCCAACTGTTCTGCACGGCCGGTGTCATGAGCGAACAACGCCTCCACCGTCGGTATGATATAGCGTCGGCAGTGACGGATTGCCAGCAAGACATCAACTGAGAGCCTCCAGGCGGCCTCTTCAATGGAAACCCCTAAGAGTTTCGGTTCAGCAAGCGTTCCACAGGTTCCGGTCACCGCCTCTACCGAGGTATGATAGTGAAAATCAAGCAATTGGGGATCCTCCGGTACCGGAAGCATCTGACTCAGAAGAAAATTGTTGGGGTCCGGCGTAATGTGAGCCGGTTGGACCGCGTCCCCCATGGCATGGCTCAGACAACCGGCATGTTTGATGAATGCAGTGAAATTCCGCTCCTGCAACGAATGGACAATCCGTTCCAGCATACACCGGTAAAGTCCGATGCGTTCCACCTGACGATCCATGGGGCCGGGGAAGAAGTGAAGCCGCGCCGCCCCGGCACGTTCCGGCGGGAAATCGATAAACCTCCTCCACTCGGCATCAACAGCATTCTTGCTCTCTTCGCTGCGGGTCGGATCATCAAAAAGATCCGGATAGTTCGCCGCCAGAGCCGGCAGAGACTCCGGAACACCGGGGAGGCGGCAGTACTTTTCCGGAAGAGCGCGAAGAGCTCCCCAAAAAATATTCGCATGAGCATCGTAATTCATCTGACAACCTCCTTTCCGGTTCCACTCGCCGGAGCGCCCCGCAGATATTCTTCAACGGCGCGGAAACTTTCGGCCACCCGGCATCCGGCAGGCAGACGCTGCGACGAATTCCGTGGTCTCAGCAGAAAACTGTTCCGGATCCCCGCGCGCGCCGGAATCCGGCAGTCATCATCGGGATTGTCGCCCACCGGACACAATTGTTCCAGCGGTGCTCCGATTGCTTCGATCACCTTCTGCCAGTAACCGACCTCCGCCTTCATTGCCCGCAACCGCGTCGCACTGAAAAAACCGTCAAAAAGCTCCTCCGGCCGGGAAATCCCCGCCAGACGGAGCTTGTGCCGGATTCCATCCTCCGGATTGTTGCTGGTAATATAGAGCGAACAACCCGCTTCACGCAGTCGCTTCAACGTCTCCGGGAGTCCCGGTTCCGCCGGGATCAGGTAGTGCGATTCGACTTCCCGCGCATACTCCCAGAACGGGCCGGGTTCAAAATGAAACTCTTCAAGAAAATCGCTCCAGCTCCACCACTTGATTCGCGCCTGGACCGCCTCCATTCGCGCCATGCTCTCCGCTTCCGGCATGCCCCGCTCCTCCACGGCATAACGCCGGATGACCGTCGCCAGACTTGAAGTCGAATGGCAAATTCCCGGCACCATTCGAAAAACGAGCAGCGTATCATCGATGTCAATCAGTAAAATCGGCTTCATTCAGATTTCCCATTGCAGTATTTCCCGGTTTCCCCATTTATTATACCATAAAGTTTTTCCGGAAAAACCACTCCCCGACAAAATTTTTCGAAAAAAAGCGGAAAAAAGAGATTTTCCCGCCAATTTGTTATTGAAATCATAACAAGTTATGCTATTTTCCCCAGTATGAAGCTTGAGAGAAAAAAACTCTCTTCGCAGCTCAAGGAGTTCCTCTGCGAAGAGATCGCCGCGGGGAAATATCCTCCCGGAGAACGCGTTGCCACCGTCCGCGAACTGGCACGCCTCTTCCGGGTCGGACACACCACGGCCGCCGCCGCAGTGCGTGAACTTGTGGCGGCGGGAGTTCTGACCGCAAACGCCGGCGGCGGAACCCGGGTTGCCGGGAAACTGCCCTGGCGCCTGAAGGCCAGCGGCAGACGGAACCGCGTACTCTATTTTCTCCACTGCAATGCCCCCACCATCAGCCCCTATCACAACGATGTACTGGCGGTCCTGCGCCGTGGAGCCGAAGCGTGCAACTGGAGTGTCAGGGAGGCTCCGTTCAGTGAATCCGCGCTGCGCCACGCCCGGAGTGACCGGAATGCGGTCGGTATCGTGCATGCGGTGTCAGAAGATTTCACGCCGCCCGGACCGGTTCCCGTAGTCTGTTACGGAATGCGGTCGGACCGGCAGAATCCGACGGTAACTCCCGATAATTTCCGCGGCGGTTACTCTGCCGGTGTTCTCTACTGCAACTCCCGGCACTACAAATCCGCCCGCTTCATCACCGGAACCGGAGAACAGCCGGGCTGGATGGAGCACTTCCAGGAACGGTATCAGGGCTGTGCCGCCGCGCTGGCCGCCTGCGGAGTGCCGCTCCCGCCGCCTCTGCCGTGGAACCGCCGGCTGAATCTCTGCGGTGAGGTGGAGCATCTTCTGCAGAAACTCCGCAACGGAGAACAGCCCTCCCCCATCCTGCTCTTTGTCGCCAACCGGGCGATGGCGGTGGAAATCAGCCTCCTCGCACAGAGCTTGAAACTGAAGATTCCGGAGGAACTCAGCATCGTAACCTTCATCCGCCGCAGCGGCATGGAAAGTCATCTGCCGCTCGACACCTACGATTTCAATCATGTGGAAATGGGAGAAGCGCTGATCCGCCTGCTGAAATGGGCGGATGAAGGCGCGCCGCTGCCCTCACGACTCCAACTGCCGATGACGCTGTTCCCTCAGGGCAGCACCATCAGCGACAAACGGTCGGAATCCTCCGCTCCGGCAGAGGGGAAGCCGGACTGCGGAAAATAGAATTTCTTCACCGCAAAAGTTGACGATGTAAAAAAGGCAGCCGAACCCGACTGCCTTCTTGTATCTCTTCACGGGAGAGGAACGGCGGTGCCGCCTCTCCTCTTCCGGACACCCAAGATCAGCCGATGCGGTAGATCCAGGCATTGGACTTTTTGCAGAAACGGCGCGACACGCACGGGCAGTTCGCCGCCGCCTTGTCGAGCAGTCCGCCGATCTCCACCGCCTGATCGGGTTCGCCGACCTTCGCGGCGATCTCCGCGGCGGTTCCTTCGACCGAACCGAGCTCCTTCAGCTTCGCCATCACCTTCTCGCGCAGCGCGAGGATTCCCTTCGCCGCCAGCTTGTAGGCCTGCACGCCCGGCTGGTGGAAGGCGTTGATGTTGATGAATTCCGCATAGATCGCCACCGCGCGCTCGTAGAGGGCGATCAGCATGCCGAGCGTGAAGGCGTTCACCTCCGGCACCTGAATCGTGATGATCTGCCGCCCCTTGCCGCGCAGCGCGGCGCTCAGTCCCTCGAGGAAGCCGTGCAGATAGGTCCCCATCTCGGTATTGGCGGTGATCGGGAGCTTTTCCGCATCCTTGAGCACCTCGATGAAGGTGGCGAAGAAGTCGTCGCGCCCGTCGTTGAGCTGCTGGATGAAGGCGTGCGCATCGGTGCCGCCCTTGTTGCCGAAGACGTTCAGACCCTGATGAACCTCTTTCCCGTCAAGGTCGTACGCCTTGCCGAGGCTCTCCATCACCAGCTGCTGCAGGTAGCGGGAGAGCAGGATCAGCCGGTCGGAATAGGGCACGATCACCATGTTGCGGTCCCCCTTGCCCTTTCCGGCGATGTACCACATCGCGGCGAGCATCATCGCCGGATTCTTCTCCGGGTCGACGGTGCGGGTCCAGTCGTCCATCCGGCAGGCGCCCTTCAGGAACGAAGCGAAATCCACCCCGGTCAGCGCCGCCGGAACGTGGCCGACGATGCTGGTCTCGCTGGTGCGTCCGCCGATCGATTCGGCCATCTCGAAAATCGCGAGGAAGTTGTTCTCGCGGGCGTGGCGGTCCAGCTCGCTCCCCTTCATCGTGATCGCGGCGGCATGGCGGGCGAAGGAGAGCTTCTTCGACGCGTAGAAATTCTCCATCGCGATCATGTTGTTCTTGGTCTCCTGGGTGCCGCCCGACTTCGAAATCACCAGGTGGAGGGTCCGCTCCGGATCCATCACTTCGAGCAGATCGGCGAACTCCGCCGAATCGGTGTTGTCGAGGAAGTAGATCTTGAGGTAGCCGTTGCGCTGCGCGTCGCTCTTCTCATTCCAGTAGGGGCCGTTGATCGCGAACTGCATCAGCTGCGGCCCGAGCGCCGAACCGCCGATGCCGTTGACCACGACCGCATCGAACTTTTTGCCGGTCTCCCCGGTGATCTTGCCGGAACGGACCTCTTCGGCAAAGGTCTGAACCGAACGGAAGAGTTCGCTCTCCGGATAGCTCCGGCGGTCGGTGAAGTGGGTGACCTTGCGGTGCTCGTCGGGATTCTTGATCTCGCCGGCTTCGATCCGGGCCATCTCGCGCGTCGCCCGTTCAAACTTCGGCGCGAGCGCCTTCAGGTCGGACTCCTCAAATTTCATCCCGGCGAAAGCGATTGAGAACTGGCTGTCGGCATCGACCAGCGTGTACTTCGCGTTGCGTTCCATCCACTGATTCATAATCCATCTCCGTATCTTGGTTGGGTGTCTCTTGTTTACTATACACCCGTTCGGAAGATTTGTCGATCCTTTCCGGCGGAATTTCCGTCGCTTTCCCGGCAGAAAGCCGCCGGCGGGACTGGAAAAAAATATCCGGCGAGTGTAAATTTTCTCCGATACAGAAAAAACAATCCGCAACGAGATGGAATTTGATCGATGAAACCAATGCAAACGGTCCGCTACCGGCTGGAATACCTGGCGGTGTTGCTGCCCTACTCCCTGATCCGCCTGCTTCCCTACCGGATGATCCGGCTGCTGGGGCGCCTGTTCGGGGCCGGGATGCACCTCGTGCCGGGAATCCGCGAACTGGTCCGCGCCAACATCCACGCCGCCATGCCGGAACTCCCCCCGGAGGAGGTCGCGCGAATCGGCCGGGAATCGCTCTTCCACATGGCGTTCAACCTGCTCGAATTCATCTGGCTGAACGGGAATCCCGCCCGGATTGAACGCTGTTACTGCCTGCCGCCCGACATCACCGCCGAACTCAAGGGGCACGTCGCCGCCGGCGAACGGATCATCTTCGTCAACCCCCACCTCGGCAGCTGGGAGGCCTCCGGCGTGATGGCGCCCTACTACGCCGGCGTCGACATGGTCGCGATCGCCAAACCGGTCCGCAACCCCTACATCAACCGGCTGCTCAACAGCGGGAGCCGCGAAAAGATCAAGGGGCTGGAGATCATCTTCTCCCGCGGCGCCATCCGCGCGGCGATCAAGGCGCTCCGCGAGGGGCGCGGCATCGGGACGCTGATCGACCAGAACACCAAGGGGCGGGTCGGCGGCATCTTCGTCAACTTCTTCGGCATCCCGGTCTCCAGCAGTGCCGCGCCCGCCGTGCTCAAGAAATTCTGCGACGCCGAAGGGATTCCGGCGGTCATCATCTACGGCACCAGTGTCCGCCATGCCGACGGCCGGGTCACCGCCCACTCCGCCAAACTGAGCAAACCGTTCTGCGAATACGCCGACGAACGGGAGGTCATTCAGGAGCTGATGGACATCTCCGAACGGTACATCCGCGCCTATCCCGAGCAGTATCTCTGGTTCTACCGGCGGTTCCAGAACATTCCCCCGGACTGCCCGCCGGAGATCCGCGCCCGCTACCCCGGATACGCCAAGGTGACCAATTCGCACTTCTTCCGGGAAACGATCCACGATCAATGAGTTCCGCCGCTCCGGCAGCCGGCATCCGCCGGTTCCGGGGTTGACAAAGTTCCCTATCTGGCAGACCATCCGCGAGGAGCGCGGATGGCGCGACAACCCAACGAAAGGAACTTTGTCCATGAACCAGCAGCCGCACACCTCCTCCGCCCGGAACCCTCACGCCACCGGCCTTCTCTTCGCCTCGCTCGCCGAACCGGCGATCGTCGAAAAAGCGGTCGCCGCGCTGGTGCACCAGCTCCGGCCCGCCTGCGCCCGTCTGGGAACGGTGGCGCTGACCGCGATGGAATTCGATTTCGAAAACGCCAGCGCCCGCTGTGAATTCCTGCTCTATCACACCGGCCACTCCTGCGGCGAACCCGGCAAGGTGTGCGACCGGCTCAACACCGGTGCGGCTCTGCGCCGCCTGGAGACCGCCCTCCCCCGCGGCTCCCGGGTGCTGTTCCGGAGGCTGCGCTTTGAACCGGCGGAGAGCTCTTCGCGCGGATTGCTGTTGCGCGGCTACGCTCTGCTCGATCTGTCGGAATCGGCCTTCACTGCGGCCGACTGCGACGGCGGGGAGCGGCAGCTGCCGGAGTTCTCCGCCGTGGAGCAGGCGATGCGCCGTACGCTGCCGCACCGTGGGTCCACCCGGCTGCTCTCGGCCCGGATCGAACCGAATTCGGAAGCCTCCTTTCTCTTCTCGACGGCGGCGGAAAAAGAGCTGCTTCCGGCTCCGGCAGCGACGGCGGCTTATCCGCGATGCGTCGCCGTGCCGCCGTGCCGGTGAGGAGCCACAGACGCGGCCCCCCGTCCGGTAGAACCGCGACCGCGGGAAACCGTACCAATACTCCGGCCGGAATGAGAGATCTTCCGGCCGGAATTTCTTCCTGTAGATTCCGTTATCTCTTCCGGCAGATGCATGGGAACCATTCATATTTTTTTCAGCAGATGTTGATTTGTGCAATTTATTTGTAAATTTATCCTACCATCTGCCGTTGTTTTCGATCCATTCTTCTGGTATAATAAAAAATTAGACAACACGGCATGCCGTTTCGACATTGCCGTACAAAAGATGACAACCAACAACGGTTTCGTGAAACCCGAACCGGCAAAAAGGGGAAAATGCGATGAGAACATTTTTTACGCTGATAGAACTCCTGGTCGTTATCGCAATCATCGCAATTCTTGCGGCGATGCTGCTCCCTGCTCTGAACAAGGCGAGAGAGCGAGCCCACAGCACGACCTGCCAGAGCAATCTGAAGAATATCGCCTCCTTTGAACAGCTGTACGCCGCTGATTTCAGCGACACCATGATCACCATCGGACCACCTGAGGCGAAAGTAGACACCGGTTCGGGAGATTTCTCCGCAGCCCTGCTCTATTTAAGCAAAAAAACCAATTACATTCCGCCGACCAAACGCGGCAGTCTGCTGATCTGCCCCAAAAACAGCGGCCCCAAAAGCGCCGAACTGCGGCAGAAAGATTCCAGTTATCACTGGAGCAATACTTACGGCCTGCTCACACTTGCTGAAAATACGGCATACGATTGGAAAAAGCTGCAGCGCGAAAACAACAGTTTCCTGCATTACCCCGGCGGCGAGGGCAACATCTACGGCGGCTGCTATCCCCTGCTGAACCGGCTCAAATCTCCGAGCGCGGTGATGCTTGCCGTCGATACCGCCGTCCGGCCCGACCGGCACCCGGCCGAATTCCCGGATGCCTACGCGGCATTTCAACCGAGTTCCGGCCTCGATGGAAGCATCTGGATCGCCGCTCACAGCTCCAGCGCCAACAGCGCGTTCTTCGACGGGCATGTGGAATCCCTGACCAAACAGGAGATGCTCTCCAAAGAGCGCATGGGCTGGCGCCCGAACAATGACGTGAACTTCATCAATGTGCGATGACAACCGGAGGAAAATCATGTTCCGTAAAATTCACCGGCTCCCGGTTCTGCTGCTCTTCTGTCTTGGCCTGACGGCGGGGGGAAGCAATGTCGACCCGCTTCAGGCGGAACTGGATCAGGCCATCCGGAGCGGCAGGAAGCAGATTGTTCTTTCGCAGAAGGAATATCGCCTGACCCGTCCGGTCGTTCTCTCCAACCTGCGGGACCGGGTGATTGACGGCAACGGCGCCCGGATCGTCGTGACCACCGCCACGCCGAAACGCGGGGTCTGCGCAATAATCCTCACCAACCGGACACGCGGCGTGACACTCCGCAATTTCACCATCGATTATGACCCGGTCCCCTTCACGCAGGGGGAGGTCACCGCGGTGAAAGGCAGGCAGATCCATTTCAAGCTGGACCGGGGCTATCCGCAGCTGGAAGCCGGCCGGATCGGCGGCTGCCACTCCCATATTTTCACCGCATCAGGAGAGTGGAAGAAAAACCAGGGCGATGTGTACGGCTACATCAAATCTCGCGGAGATGGCACCGGTTTTGTAGACTCAACCGCCGCCCCCGTCAATGTGCAGCCCGGTGACCGGATCGCGATCGACTGGCGGGGCAAAGCCGGAGCGCAGGCGATCGATATGCACGGAATGACCGGATACCTCCGATTCGAGAACATCACCATCCAAGCCTCGCCCGGGGTGGCGTTCCGCTGTTACCACGGCGAAGGTGGCGACCTCTTCCGGAACTGTCGGATCGAACGTGGTCCCAGACTGCCGGGCATGGAGCGGGACCGGCTGCTTTCCATCGTCGCCGACGGCATTCACTTCGGCTACGCCCGGCGGGGTATCACAGTGGAAAACTGCGACTTCGGCTGGATGGGCGATGATGCGCTCAATCTGCACGGTCCGCTTCAGGTTGCCGGTAAAATTACCGGAGAGCACACGTTTCATCTGCTTGTTCCGGGAAAAATCACTGCCTCGACGATTTTCAGCCGCCTGACTCCCGGGTCAACACTGCGAATGCTCGATCCGAACAACTACCGCATTATTGGTCGTTATACCTATTGTTCCTACCGTCGTCTGCCCGGCGAAGAATATCCCGTGGAAGAAGCGAAAAAACTGCTTCATCGGATGAATTCCCAGTGGAGCAGAGGAATACATACGCTCTTTGAGGTGACGGTGAAAGAAAAACTCGATCTTCCCGCGAACTTCGTCTTCGACATCCCCTCCGTGAACTGCCGGGGCTATCGGATCGCCAACAACTATTTCCACGATCACCGCGCCCGCGGCCTCCGGATCATGGCCAGTGACGGGATAATCGAAAACAACCGTTTTGAACGGATCAAAGGGGCTGCAATCACCGCGCTCGCCGAATATTCCCGCTGGGGAGAGTGTGGCTGGATCGACAATTTGACTATCCGCTCCAATCTAATCCGCAGTTGCGGTCATAGTCAGAGCGGCCCTCAAGCCGCCGCAAACAATTATACACCGGGAGCCATTTCCGTCTGCGTCCAGCTAGACGACTATTCGAAAGCGGCGGCAGAACATCGAAACATCGTCATCGAAAACAACAGAATCGAAGATGTCCCGTTTGCGGCCATCTTCCTGCTCGGCGTGAAAAGCGGCCGCGTGACCGGCAACACCATGGCCGGAGTCTGGCGCGCCGGTTATCTCCCCGGCCGGGCAAAGATTTCCGGACTGCGGAGACAGCCGATTGAAATCCTTCACTCCGGCCGGATTGAAGTTCACAGCAACACCGTCGAGGCGGCAGGCCGGGAGTAGCCGCTTCGCTAGTGTTCGTGCTCGTGCTTCTCCTGGTAGGAACCGCACCACTCGGAAACGAAGTGGCGGTTGGTGCGGAATCCCTCCGCCCCCTCCTCGGGAACCGTCTCCTCAAAACGGTGTGACGCGGTGTGGCCGTCGGCGAAGAGGTAATTCGCCCGCCCGTTGTGGCGGCTGATGTCCACCACCCCCTTCCAGGCGGAAGGTTCGCACATCGCGTCATAGCACTGGTGCGATTCCGGCGTCGTGCCGTCCGCCTCGAACCCGCGCTCCGACAGGACGATGCGGTTCGAGGCGCTTTTCAGCGACGAGATCCGCCGCCCGAAAGTGAACATCGCGTTGATCATGTAGCTCTGCAGCTCCTCCCCGTCGTTCCACGCCCGGTCCGCCGGGCAGCGCAGATAGTTCAGATCGTACCCCATCACGGTCAGCGGCTGGAACCACTCCACCTCCGGCTCAAGTTCGTGCGGGTGATCGAACGTGCCGGTATGCACCACCGGCAGCACTCCGTCGAAAGCGTCCGCATAGAGGGCGAACGCGAATCCGGTCTGCCGCAGATTGCCGGCGCAGTTCGTCTCCCGCGCCTTCTCCCGCGCCTGATTCAGCGCCGGCAGAAGCAGGCCGGCAAGAATCGTGATGATCGCTATTACTATTAAGAGTTCGACTAAAGTAAATTTGTATTTCATGTGCTGTATTTCCTGAAAACCGTCACTCCGGAAACAGAAGGAAGAGCGAAACGCGCCCCGGAGTTCCGGCGCGTTCCCGCAAAAGAGTTCAGAAAACGGAATTCAGGCCGCAGGCGGCGCCCGCGCCCGGCAGGAGGCCGGGAGCGCGTCAGGAAGGAATCCGCCGGAGAGCGGCAGGCCGCGATGCTCCGGCAGGATCACGATCTCCGGCTGGAACGGCTCCGCCGGAGCGGCGGCATGGAAGATCCCCGAACAGACCGGGCAGTGCAGTTTGTCGGCGTCGGCGGCGGCAATCGGCGCGGCGGCGTCCATCCGGCTCGAAGCGGAGAGTAAGAGCGCACCACGCCGTTCGCCGCGGCACGACGCCCCGTGGAACAGCGGGTGAAGAAGTCCGTTCGCCGCGAACAGAAACGCGGCGAACAGCAGGCCGAACCGGAAACTCCGGCGGCGACAGATAGTGAACAATCCGGTCATGCGCGCAATATACTTCCTGTCAGAAGTTTTTCAAGCGCAACCGGTATTTTCCGGCAGAAATTTCTTCAGCGGGCGCCGCGGCGGTGGCACTCCGGCACGATATCGATCACGTCGGCCCAGACCGAATCGGGATCCTCGCTGATGAACTGAATCTTCATCTCCAGCTGACGCCAGAGTTCGTCATACTCCTGCATCTCGTAGCTGTGCCCCCAGAAGTAGAAGATGCCGGTCTTCTTCGCCTCCTCGTAACGGCCGTAGAAGTCGTTCGCCTGAAAGTGGCAGGAGGGGTGGAGCGCCATCGTCTCCTCACAGCCGGCGACGTCGCTGCTGTTCTGGGTGGTGCGCCCGTAGGCGAATCCCGCCTCGCGGAGCGCGCGGCAGGTCTCCGGAGTGTACCGGCCGCAGGGCCAGGCGAACCCGGGGCATTCGCACTGGAACAGATCTTCCAGCCAGGTGCGGGCGTCGATCGCCGCCTGCACGAATTTGTCGTCGGGCAGTGTGCCGACCGTCTCGTGGCGGAAGCAGTGCGACGCGACCCGGAACCCGGAATAGATCTCCTTCATCTCCCTGCGGCCCACCTTGCCGGGCAGGAATCCCCGGCAGCTCCAGCCGCTGTAGCCCGGTCCGGCCCAGCGGTTGACGCCCCGCTCGTCGGAATGGAATCCCGGATTGAGGTTGAAGGTCGCCTTCGCGCCCCAGCGGCGAAGAAGGTCGGTGAGCCGGATGTCGTTGATGACGCCGTCGTCCCAGCACTGTACCACTTTCAGCATACTGTCACACTCCCGGTTGAATTGCTGTGCCATTAAGATATCCCCGGCTTCCATATTTTGCAACACCGGGAACGGCGGGAGATGGGGGGAATTTTTTCCGCCCGGGGGCTTGACATTCCAGCAAAGCGGCATATTGTATGGATATAGATTGAAGAGGGATCCATCCGATCAGACGATTATTTTTTGAGGAGGTACCATTATGGAACAAAAAGACATTCAGCTTCTTCAGGAACAGGTTCGGATCCAGGCGGCGCCGCTCCAGCTCATCAAGACCGAAATGGGGCGGATCATCGCCGGCCAGGAGAAACTGATCGACCGGCTGCTGCTCGCGCTGATCTCCGACGGCCACGTGCTGCTCGAAGGTGTGCCGGGGCTGGCCAAGACCCTGGCGGTGAAGACGCTGGCGCAATCGCTGAACGGCACGTTCTCCCGGTTGCAGTTCACCCCCGACCTGCTCCCGGCCGACGTCATCGGCACGCGCATCTACAACGCCGACACCCACGAATTCTCGACCCGGATCGGGCCGGTCTTCGCCAACATCGTGCTCGCCGACGAAATCAACCGCGCCCCGGCCAAGGTGCAGAGTGCACTTCTGGAGGCGATGCAGGAGAAACAGGTCACCATCGCCGGCGAGTGCTTCAAGCTCCCGGCGCCGTTTCTGGTGATGGCCACCCAGAACCCGATCGAGCAGGAGGGAACCTATCCCTTGCCGGAGGCGCAGCTCGACCGCTTCATGTTCAAACTCCGCGTGAGCTATCCCTCCCGCGGAGAAGAGGCGGCGGTGGTCAACCGCATGGCGCATCCGACTCCGTCGCTCAACGCGATTGCGGTCGCCAAACTCGACGACATCATGGCCGCCCGCGAACTGGTCGACAAGATCTACATCGACGAGAAGATCATCGAATACATCCTCGATCTGGTGATCGCGACCCGTCCGGGCTGCCGGTCGGAGCTCTCCAGCCGTCAGCAGGGAGCCCGTCTGGAGGAGCTCGACGGGCTGATCAGCTTCGGCGCTTCGCCGCGTGCATCGATCGCGCTGGCGCTGGCGGCCCGCGGTGCGGCGCTGCTCGAAGGGCGCGCCTACGTGCTGCCGCAGGATGTCAAGGAGATCGCACCCGACGTGCTCCGGCACCGCATCGTGCTTTCCTATGAGGCGGAAGCGGAAAACATCGACTCCGACACCGTGATTCAGCGGCTGCTGGCGGAACTGCGCACGCCGTAGTGCAGCACACGCTCCAGCGTCCGGAAACTGTGGAATCATTCGCGGGAATGGAGGTTCACTCATGCTGCCGCCAGAAATAGCCAAACAGATACACCTGCTGGATATCCGCACCAACCGGGTGGTCGACGAGATCACCGGCGGCGCCTACCGCAGCGTGTTCAAGGGGCGCGGCATCGAATTCGACGAGGTGCGCGAATACACCCCCGAAGATGATGTGCGCGACATCGACTGGAACGTGTCGGCCCGGATGGGGTCGCCCTACATCAAAAAATACATCGAGGAACGGGAGCTGACCGTACTGCTGCTGGTCGACGTATCGGCTTCCGGCGCCTTCGGTTCGGCCGAGAAGACCAAGCGGCGGACCGCGGCGGAGCTCGCGGCGCTGCTCGCCTTCAGCGCCGGCCGGAACGGCGACAAGGTCGGGCTGATGATGTTCAGCGACCGGATCGAGCTTTACGTGCCGCCGAAATCGGGCCGCCGCCACACACTGCGGCTGATCCGCGAGATGCTCGCCTTCGAACCCGCTTCGCCGGGGACGGATATCGCGCTGGCTCTGCGGGAGACTGCGCAGATGCTCAAAAAGAAGAGCGTGATCTTTCTGATCAGCGACCTGATTTCGGAGGAGTCCTTCGAAGCGAGTCTCAAAATTCTCAACCGCAAACACGACTGCATCGCGCTCCAGATTTTCGACCCGGTCGAACACCGCTGGCCGTGCACCGCGCCGGTGGTGGTCGAGGACGCCGAAACCGGTCAGCTCGTCAGTTTCGGCGGCGGGACGCGCGATCTGAAAAAACTTGACCGGGCGCTCGACGAACAGCGGGCCGCGCGGCGGGAGATCTGCCGCCGCGCCCGGGTGGATCTCGTCGAGATCGAGAGCGGTCAGGATGTGCTGCGCCCGGTGGTCGAGTTCTTCTCGCGCCGCCGCGAACGCATGAGCCATTGAGGTGCCGCCATGAAACGTCTTTTACTGTATTCTGGAGCGACGGTCGCGGCGGTGATTGTGCTTGCCGTGCTCGTCGTCGGGAGCGGATATCTGTATTCGCTCCGCCTGACCGCCCCGGCGGAGGTGCCGGGGATTGCGACGCTCGCCCCCGCAGAGGGGATCCAGCTCGGCTCCACCGTCCGCGCGTCGGTCGAGCTGGAACTGCCGCTCTTCCGCCGGGTGAACAAGGTGGTCGCCGAGCCCGGCGACGGGTCGACGCTGGTGGGAGAACCGGAGATCGACCGGAGCGGCTGGAAGTGGTCGCGTCAAGGGTGGCGGATTGCCGCCGAACTCCGCCCCTTCCGGCCGGGAACCGTTCAGCCGGGGGTGCTGACGCTGGAACTTTCGCCCGAGAAATCCGGCGGGGAGCCGGTGCTCTTCACCGTGACCATTCCGGACTTCTCCGCCGGTGCGGCGAAGGTCGCCCCCAATGCGGAACTGCAGCTGGCCGATGCCGTCGCCGTGACGAAATCGACCGTTTCGAACCGGCTCTGGTGGCTGTTGCTGATTCCGGCGGCACTGCTGGCCTGGTTCCTGTGGCGCCGCCGCCGGAAACGGGCGCCGGAACTGCCGCCGTGGGAGCGGGCGATGCTCGCGCTTCACGCGCTCCGCGGCGAACTGCGCGACCACCGGATTCCGCTGGAAACCGGGTTCGTGCGGCTCACCGACCTGGTGCGCAGCTATCTGGAAACCCGGTTTGAGATTCCGGCCTCCACCCGGACCACGCCGGAGTTTCTCGCCGAACTCAACAGCCGGACCAGTCCGCTGCCGGAGGCGCAGCGGCCGTTCCTGCGCGATTTCATGACCGCGGCCGACCAGGTGAAGTTCGCCAAGGCGCCGCCCAGCGGGGAGCTGCTCGACGACGCGCTTTCGCGTGCCGAAGAGCTGGTGGAGAGCACCCGCATCCGGCCGGAGGAGTCCGCCGGAGGAGGTGAAAAATGATGGAATTCGCTTATCCCTGGGTACTGCTGCTTCTGCTGCTTCCGCCGCTGATCGGCTGCTATCTGGTCTACTGGAGGAAACGCCCGTCGATCGTGGTTTCGACCGCAGTCCCCTTCCGGGGGGTGCGTGCCCGGCGGCGGCCGACCTTTCCGCAGCTCTGCATGCTGATCGGCGCGGCGGTGCTGATCGTCGCCCTGGCGCGGCCCCGCTACGGAGACGAAAAGGTGATGATCCGCTCGCAGGGAATCGATATCATCCTGGCGGTGGATATGTCCGGAAGCATGCAGGCGTTCGACGTTCCGCAGAGCATCACCAGCGGCAGTCAGCTCGCCCGCGCGGTCAATGCCGGAGAGGTGAAAAACCGGCTCGAAGTGGCCAAGGATGAAATCCGCCGCTTCATCGAGGCGCGTCCCAACGACCGGATCGGACTCATCGGCTTCGCCCAGCTCGCCTACAGCCTCGCGCCGCCGACGCTGGACCACGCCTGGCTGCTCGCCCACCTCGACCGGCTCGAACCGGGCATGATCGGCGACGCCACCGGAATCGCTTCGCCGCTCGCCTCGGGGGTCAACCGGCTGAAGAAGTCGGACGCGCCCCGGCGGGTGCTGGTGCTCTTCACCGACGGGCGCAACACCGCCGAAAACCGGCTCACGCCGGAACAGGCGGCCGCACTGGCCAAAGAGTTCGACGTGGTGATCCACACCGTCGGCATCGGCAGTCGCAACGCCTTCTTCCTGGTGAACGGATTCGGCGGCGCCCGCTTCGAACGCATTCAGGATGAATTCGACGAGAAGCTCTTGCGGTCGCTCGCGGAGATCACCGGCGGCAGTTACTTCCACGCCGCCGACGCCGACGGCATGAAACAGGTGATGGACCAGATCAATCAGCTGGAAAAAACCACCATCGAACAGCCGAAATACATCGAGTTCCGGGAGTACGCCCCGCGTCTCGCCCTGGTGGCCCTCGGGCTGCTGCTGCTCGGCTTCATCGCCGACACCACCTGGTGCATGCGGCTGCCCTGACCGGAACGCGGCCTCACGGGAGGAGAAGCGAAAGCATCTCCTCGCCGGTGGCGAGTTCCCGCACCGAAAGCCGTCCTCCGTCGAGCAACCCGAACGACGGGGGATTTCCTCCTTTTGGCAGGGAGATCGAACCGGGATTGAAGGCGATCAGCCCATCGGCACAGGTTTCGAGACAGGGGATGTGCGTATGCCCGAACGCGAGAACGGAACCGGAGCCAATCGGCGGCGGCGTCGCCGGATTCCAGTGGTGCCCGTGGGTGAGGAAGAACTTGTGCCCCTCCGCCAGCAACGTGGAGTAGTCCGCCATCAGCGGGAACTCCAGCATCATCTGATCCACTTCGGAGTCGCAGTTGCCGCGGACGGCGACAATCTTCTCCCGGAGCGGATTGAGCAGTTCGGTCACCCGCCGCGGCGCATAATCCGGCTTGAGCGGGTTACGGGGCCCGTGATACAGCACATCGCCGAGCAGAACGAAAAGTTCCGGCTGGAGCCGGCCGGCCTGTGCCAGCAAGAGTTCCACGCTCTCCGGAGAACCGTGCACATCGGAAAAGAAAAGAATTTTCATCGGATTTTTCCTCAAAGAGAAGAGTTCACTTCGCCAAGGATGGCATTCAGGATCGCCTCGGCGATCTGCCGCTTTGGCGCCGGGCCGAATTCGAACCGCCGTCCATCCTTCGCCAGCAGTGTCACCGCATTGTCCGGCGAGCCGAAGCCGATATCGCTCCGGCTCACATCGTTGGCCGCGATCCAGTCAAGATTTTTTTTCGCCAGCTTGCCGGAAGCGTTGGCGAGCAACTCCTCGGTCTCGGCGGCAAAACCGGCCAGAATCTGCCCGGGCCGTTTCCGCGCCCCCAGCGAAGCGAGGATGTCCTCGGTCCGCTCCAGCTCAATCATGAGATTTCCCGGCTGTTTCTTCAGTTTCCCCGGGAACACCGTCACCGGCCGGTAATCCGCGACCGCGGCCGCCATGACGATCAGATCCATTTCCGGAGCCGCCGCGAGAACCGCCTCCGCCATTTCGCGGGCGGACTCCACCCGGATCAGCTTCACCCCTTCCGGCGCGGCGAGCGCCACCGGCCCGGAGACCAGCGTCACCTCGTGGCCCATGGAGTGCGCCGCTTCCGCCAGCGCATATCCCATTTTCCCGGTCGAACGGTTCGAGAGAAAGCGGACCGCGTCAATTCTTTCGCGGGTCGGCCCCGCCGTAATCAGAACACGCATGCTGTCACCTCAAGGAATTTCCGGCACCGCCGGACCACCGCAACGGCTACGCCAGCGAGCGGCTGACGTCGTCGATGATCTGTTCGAGCGAGATTTCCGGCTTCCAGCCGGTGAGGGAATGGATGAGATCCGTATCGGGCATCCGGCGGCGCATATCCTCAAACCCCTTTTCGTACGCCTTCTCGTAGGGGATCTGCTCGATGACCGAGGAACTCTTCGTCCGTTCAATCACCAGTTCCGCCAGCTGGCGGATGGTGACCGAGCGCTGACTGCCGATGTTGAACACGCCACCCCAGGTGTCTTCGCGGGGCAGCAGCAGCAGCAAGGCGCGCACCACATCCGCCACATGGCAGAAACAGCGGGATTGTTCGCCGTCGCCGTAAACCTGCAACGGCTCGTTGCGCAGGGCACGTCCGACGAACCGCGGCACAACCATGCCGTAGCGGCCGGTCTGGCGCGGACCGACCGTGTTGAAGAAACGCACCACAGTGCCGGGCAGCCCGGAGGCGCGGTGAAACGCCATCAGCAGAAACTCATCCAGCAGCTTGCTGCACGCATAACTCCAGCGGGAGTTGAAGGGAGAACCGATAATAAGATCGTCGGTTTCCGAAAATTTGGCATGGGTCGATTTGCCATACACCTCGCTGGTGGAGGCAACCAGAATGCGCCGGTGATGTTCCGCGGCGAGCCGGAGAATATTTTCCGTGCCGTGCACATTGGTAAGGATGGTGCGCACCGGATCGTGCACCACCAGTTCCACACCGACCGCCGCCGCCAGATGGATGACTGCGTCGCACTGCGGCACCAGAGAGCGGAGCAGTTCGGTATCGGTCACCACGTCCGATTCGATCACCTGCAGCCGGGGATTGTCGACGACGGCGGCGAGATTGTCACGGCTGCCGGTGGAAAAATTGTCCACCACAGTCACGGTTCCGCCCGATGCCAGCAACGCTTCCGCAAGATGACTGCCGATGAAACCGGCGCCGCCGGTAATCAAATAGTGCATGACGAATTCCCCTTCTGAACAGGATTACGGGTTTGACGGAGCGACCGCGGTATGGAACTTCCGGAAAAGCGCCATCACCGGCCCGGAAAGCACATAGAGCGTAACCAGCGCGGTCAGAGCATAGATCTGGAAGAAGCACAACAGCAGAAGCATGACGATCAGCGCCATCATCCGGCGCCGGTTGCGGCGCACCGAAACCAGCCATTTCCCGAAGTGGATGTAGGGAATCGGGCTGACCATCAGCAGACCGAGCACCGCCGCATAGCAGGGCAGAATAAACGCAACCGCATTGAGCCGGATTCCGGACCGGTAGGCGAAGACAACCGTCACACAGATGGCGGCCGCCGCGCCGGGAGAAGGAAGTCCGGAGAACTTCTCACTGCTCTTCTTCTCCAGAATCGCGTGTACATTGTAGGTCGCCAGCCGGAGCGCGGCGCAGCCGAGATAGACCGAGGAGAGGATGTAGACGGCAATCTCCTGGGTGCGGTTGAGTTCCCAGTCACGCAGGCTGTGGGTCATGATCGCCACCAGTGCGGCAGGTGCGACGCCGAAGGTGACCATGTCCGATAGGGAGTCCATCTGAAGTCCGTGCATGCTCGCCGCATTGAAGATACGGGCGGCGAAGCCGTCGAGCGCATCGAACACCATCGCAAAGCAGATGACCACCGCGGCGACGGCGAACACCCCGAGCGCATCGCCCCGGGTAAGATCACGCTCATACGCGCGCAACATGTAGAGGATCGCGGCGAACCCGCAGAGAGAGTTGCACAGCGTCAGAGAGTTCGGCACATATTTCAGCCAGCGCTGCGTCTGGATCAGCTCCCGGAACCGTTGTTTCATAACCGCTACTCCTTCACCGTTGCCATGACGGTCTCGCCGCCGTAGACCCGGTCGCCGACTTTGACATTGATTTCAAACCCGTCCACCGGCAGATAGAGTTCGGTACGGGAACCGAATTTGATCATACCGTAGACCTCTCCCTTGCGGAGCTTCCGGCCGGGATCGACCGGGCAGACGATCCGCCGGGCGATGGCGCCGGAGATCTGCCGGACCGCCAACGGGAACCGTTTTCCGCCGGCAGTGGCGGTTCCGGCGATCGTCATCGCCTCGTTGCGCTTGGCGCATTCGCTGTTGCGGGCGTCGAGGTATTCCCCTTCCCGATAGAATTTGCTCTCCACCTCGAGCTCGGCGGGAGCGCGGTTGACATGCACATTGAGCACCGAAAGGAAGATGCCGATCCGGCGCGCCTTGCCGTCGAAGGGGGGGAAGTTGAAATCCTCCACCACTTCGATATCCCGGACTACGCCGTCAGCCGGTCCGACCAGAACCGCGGGGTCCGCGGGGATCGTCCGCGACGGATTGCGGAAGAAGGCGGCAAACGCCAGAAACAGTACGACGACAACAGCCGCCACCGACCACCCCCAGCCGGGGTGCCCGTGACGGATCAGATACCAGCAGCCGATCAGAATCACCAGGGTGATCAGTCCGGCAGTTCCCCACTCGCGCAAACCATATCGGGTCAAAGTCATCATAATCGATTCATCGCCTTTTCCTGTAATTTCAGTGAATTGGATAATATATACTGTCTGCCGTGGATTTACAACTTTTTCCGGCGGTAATTATCGCATGGTTTTGCAGTTGCGAAGCCGGACTTCCACGGACGCTCCGGCTCGCCAGATCTCTTCTGCTTCGAAGAAAAAAAAACCTCCAGTTGTGTGCGAAGCAACTGGAGGTAAGAAAAATTCCGGCACCGTGCTACTCTCCCATAGTCAAATGTACAGTACCATCGCCGCTGGAGTCCTTAACTACCGTGTTCGGGAAGGGAACGTGTGTTTCT
>NZ_DBEXAY010000291.1:0-14071 GCF_048170485.1 Victivallis sp.
CAAGTTTCTGAAATTTTCGTTGTCCTTTAAGAATATCGGATCAATAGATGCTTTTTTTATAACGAAATGTTTCTTTTGTTCTGATTGTCTTAAAATGTCTGCTAAGTTTGTCTTTTTCATTTAATAGAACTCCTAGTTAGATTGAATGGGTGGATATTTCACCACCCGATGTTAATTAATGAATGAACGCGTGATCTTGAATCATCAATTCGTGTTCAAGTGAATTATCATCTTCATTTTTTTCTCGAAGTTGATAATACCAATGTTGATTCCCGCTGAATTTTTTATGCTTACGTTCTCCGAATCGTTTTTTCAAGTAGATACCCAGTGATCGTGTTGAGATATTGATTCTTTCACTATCCGCGACTTTCAGGTGAATTATCAGCTCAGCAGTTCCGGAGGAGCCCCCAATGCCCGTTACGGCAAGATCTCCCGGGTGAAAAAACCGTCGCAACGCATGTTGATCACCGAAAGCTCCAGCACCAGCATCATCGGGACAACCGATAATAAAATCTCCCGCCCGCTCAATATGTACAACGGAGACTTCATTCCCCGGCGGCACAACAACGGCGCCAACGTCGCATTCGTCGACGGTCACGTCAGCTGGCTGAGCCACGCGGAACTGCTTTCCATCAAATCCGGCAGTACCGGAGCAAAAAATCTGCCGTATCCCTTCTGGCACGATGCGGACAGCTGGTAAGAAAAAGAGGATCCTCCCTATGAAAATACAACTTCTCTCTCTGTTGTTTGCCGCCGCGCTCTTCCATGCAGACGCTGTGACTCCGCCCGATTTCGACTGGCAGAAACCGGGTTCTGCGGCCGATTCCCGGCTCCGTCAGTTTCAGGCGGACGGCAACATGGTCAGACGTCCGCTGCCGACGGTGCCGGATGACCAGTTGAAAAAACAGGTGATCCAACTGGACGGCAAGAGCATGCTGGCAATTCCGTTCCGCCATGATGGCGCCCAGACGGTGCGGGTGCTGGTCCGCTATCCGGCACAGCCGGTTGGAGCAATCATCTCCCGCCACCGCACGGAAGACGGCCGGCGCGGCTTCGAGATGGGTTTCGGCTCACAAAATCCGTATGAACTTGACGGCCATAAGCCCGCCGGACAGGTTTCCGCCGGGCAACGGGACTCCATACGCCCCGTCTTCGGCAAAAATGCCCCGGAATTCAAGCCCGGGCAGTGGTATGAATGCATTCTTCGCTTCTCCCCCGGAGAAATGCTGACTCTGGCAATCCGCGACCGGCAGAACGGCAACGTGCTCTACCTCGGTCAGACGGAATGTTCCGGCGTGGAGGCAATCATTCCTGAGGCGGGAGACGGTCTCCTCGGCATCGGAGGCCGCCGGAACAACAGCAAAAGCTGTTCCATGCTCGCCCCCGCGGGAACCCGGCTCGGCGGCATCACCGTGTGGAAAGAGGCGCTCTCCGACGAGGAACTCGGCCTGACCGGCAACGGCTCCTCTGCGGCACACAACCCGACCCCGGTGACCCGCTATGTGAACGGTTCCACCGGTGACGACCGGAACGACGGCTTGTCGAAGGAGAAGCCGTTGCGCACCATTCAGCGCGCGGCCGATCTGGTCAATCCCGGCGACACGGTCCGGATTGCTCCGGGGGTCTATTTCGAGACGGTGGATCTGGCGCGGGGCGGTACGGCGGCACAGCCGGTCACCTTTCTGGCCGACGGCAAACCCGGCAGCGTGATTCTGACCGCCGCCGAGCAGGCGATCCGGGAGAAAAAGGTGAAATTTCAGCTGGAAGACAAGGCGCTCGGCATCTACAGCGCCCCCTGCACTCGCGCCCCGTCACGGGTGCTCTATTCCAACATCGACCTCTACCCCTACACCACGATGGAAGGGCTGAAAACCTTTCAGATCAAAAACGGTTATCCCGCCCCGGAGAACGGATTCTATTTCGATGAACCGTCGAAAAAACTGTACGTGCGGCTCCACCCCTCCGGCCGTTACGGCTCGACCGACCCGAACGATCACGTCATTGCAGTTTCGCCGCCGTTCGCTCCGGGCTACAACGGGCACCACATCTACCGGAAACAGGATGCGAATTTCTTCATTTCCCTCCGGAAACCAACTCATGTGATCCTCTCCGGCTTCACCTTTGAGACGCCCGGTTCGGCGGGCGTGGTCACCGGCGGCAGCAACGTCGTGGTGCGCGACAGCTTCTTCAAAGGATGCCGCGCCGGGGTCTGGGGATTCGGCGGAGCGGAGGCGGTTTTCGTTGAGAACTGCCATTACGATCAGGCATCCACCTACGACGACGTGCTCGACACCATTGCCAAATGGGGCAAGACCGACATTCAGAAGAAACATTTCTTCTATTTCTGGGCCCGCAAAGGCGTGAACGCCGACACCGTGAAGATGAAAAATTACGAGACCGGCATCGTCGGCGGAGTTGCCAAAAACTGGCACGTCCGCAACAACGTGGTCGAAAACAGCTTTGAGGGAATGTCCTGCTGGTGCGTCGACTGGGCGAAACACTTTCAGGTCTACGGCAACCTCTTCCGCCGGATCGTCGACAACGCGGTTGAAACCGAGAACCACGCGAGCGATATGCGGATTTTCAACAACTATTTTGAAGATATTTTCGAACCGCTCTCCTGGCAGCCGCTCGGCGGCAAGCCGTGGCCGGGGCCGATCTACATCTACCGTAACATCGTGACCTGCACGCCGGCATTCCAGAAGCTGGCAGACAGCCTGAATCCGGAAAAATTCCGGCCCGGCGTCTTCAAGATCGGCGTCTCCGGGAGCAACTGGAAACACAAGGAAATGGGCGGTCTCGACGTCGATCAGATTGCGGCGCTGGTCTCCAAACGGTTCGTCATGGCGCCCGACCCGGGCTTTCTGGTCTTCAACAACACGCTGATCTGGCCCTACGGGAATCTTTTCACCACGCCGCAGCCGGTTCTCGGCCGCGCCATCCGCGACTTCGTCAACTTCCGCTACTTCAACAATATCTTCGCGGTCGACCGGATGCACAAACTCGCGAAGTGGCGCGGCAGTCTCTTCGAATTCTACGCCAATCTGGAGGTGGGGAACGACGCGAAAAATCCGCATCTCGGCATCATCGCCGGTGACGGCGGCCTCCGGGCCGATTCCCTGAAACAGGCCGGAGTGAATGAAAAGTTCCAGCTTACCGGGAACAGCATCGCCCGCGGCAAAGGGATCCTCGCCTTCGAAGAGCCGGACGCCTCCGTCGATCTCGGGGCGGTTCCCGCCGGCAGTGAGTTCCGGATTGTCGCCGGGCCGGGGACCGCGGTGGATCTGGCGAAACTCTCCCTCTTTGCCCGCAAGGTGTTCTATCACCCGACGCTGATCCGCACCGCCGGGCCGGAACCGGGGCGCTGGGGCGTCTGGTCCGACGCCGATCTGGTCTCCCTCCCGCTCGGCCGGACGAAAACCGCTCCGCGCGGCGCCCGCTTCCAATTCCGGCTCACCGAGAAAGAGGCCGTCACCACGCTTCTGCGGAAAGGCGGATTTTCCATCCGGATTCTGACACAGAATGCGGCAAGTCAGCTCAAAGTCGCCAACGGCAAAGAGAGCGTCGAATTTCCGCTCGGCACTCCGTCGCGGGATCGCTGGCTGACTCTGGAGGTCGGGTTTGCCGACGGCAAAGTCACCGCCGTGCTCGACGGAACCGCGTTCAAACCGGCCGGCTCCGACACCCTGCCCTCCCCCCGGAACGGCGGAACCTGGTACACCGCCATCGGCAAGAATCCGGTCTACGACGTCGAACTTCTGCCGTAAGACTGCTCCTCGCTGCGGCAGGAAAACCCGGCGGTGCAAGCCGCCGGGTCATGGAGCGACAAACGCGAACTTCTCCACATCCACAATGCCACGGTCGGTGATCCGGAGAGACGGGATCACCGGCAATGGCAGAAAGGCCAGCTGAAGAAACGGCGTCTCCAGCGGGCAGCCGGTCGCCTTCACCGCCGCATGAATCCGCCGCAGTTCCTCCGCCACGGTTTCGAAATCGTGGCAGGAGAGCAACCCGCCCACCGGCAACGGCAGAAGGTCGAGCACCCGGCCGTTGACGGCGACGGAAAATCCGCCCCCCGTCTCCCGCAGAGCATTCACCGCCAGCGCCATATCCTCCTCCGATACGCCGACCGTGCAGAGATTGTGGCTGTCATGTCCGACGCTCGAGGCAATCGCGCCGGATTTCATGCCGAACCCCTTGACAAATCCCACTGCGATATTGCCGTTCCGGCCGTGGCGCTCCAGCACGGCGATTTTTGCGATATCCTCCTGCGGCAGGCACGGTTTGCATCCTTCGACGAGGGGGAGATCCCGCTCCAGAAAATCGGTGAGCAGAGAGAGAGGCCGGATACCGATCACCGGCGTCCGCGACCGCGTCGAATGCACCCGGAACTGTTCGGCCGAAACCTCGCCGCACCGGATGGTATTCAGAAACTGCGATGGATCCGGCGGCACTCCCCGCGCGGCGAACCGCTGTTCATCGACCACCACGCCGTCTTTCAGAACCTTCGCCACCTGACAGCGCTCCAGATCGGAGAGCAGAACCAAATCAGCCCGGCGGCCCGGCACGATCAGCCCCCGGTCGGAGAGTCCGAAATGAACCGCGGGCGACCAGCAGGCCACCCGGTAGACCGCCAGCGGGTCGGCGCCGCCGGAGATCGCGCGGGCGATGAGGTGGTCCAGATGGCCGGTTTCCGCAATGTCCAGCGGATTGCGGTCGTCGGTGCAGAAGCAGAGGAAGGGGGAGTTGCCCACGGTAATCAGCGGCAGAAGCGCATCCAGATTGCGCGCGACCGACCCTTCGCGGATCAGAACCTGCATCCCCCGCGCGAGCTTCTCCTCCGCCTCGGCCAGCGAGTGGGATTCATGGCAGTTCCTGACGCCGGCGGCGAGGCAGGCGTCGAGCGCCTTCCCGGTCAGCTGCGGACAGTGGCCGTCGACCCGGTTGCGGAAGAGCTCCAGCTTCGCCAGCACCTCCGGATCTTCCGTCAGGATGCCGGGCACATTCATGAATTCGGCAAGTCCGCAGGAGAGCGGCTCGGCGGCATAGCGGCGCAGCTCCTCCGCGCCGAGCACCGCGCCGGCGGTCTCCAGCGACGTGGAGGGAACGCAGGAACAGATCTGAATGCGAAGATCCATGCACATCCGCCGGGCGCACTCCAGAAAATAGTCGATCGCCCGGGTTCCCGCGACATTCGCCAGTTCGTGCGGGTCGCAGATCGCCGTGGTGACGCCGTGCGGCAGTACGCACCGTTCGAATTCAAACGGCGTGACCATGGAGGACTCCACATGGACATGCGCATCGATGAATCCCGGCACGGCAGTAAGTCCGGTGCCGTCCAGTTCGCGCTCCCCGCGATAAGGGCCGCCGACTCCGGCAATGCGGTCGCCGCAGAGGGCGATGTCGCCCCGCTGGATTTTCCCCGTGATCAGATTGAAGATGGAGACGTTCCGGATCACCAGCGAAGCGGGCTTCTTCCCCTGCGCCTGTGCGATCATCTCCGCCAGATTGTTCCGCTCTGCTCTCATGACAGCTTCATTCCTCCGGAAAACAGCAAAAAAAGTTTCACCCGGTTACAATATCACCCGCACGCCTCCAATTCAACTGGCCACCGACTTGCGGAACCGGCGCAGTGCGATGAAGAAATAGACGCCCCCCAGCAGGAACATCTGCACGAAACTCTTCCAGATCAGACCGAAATCCGCTCCGCGGAAGAGAATCGCCTTGCTGATCTCCACAAAATAGGTGGTCGGCGCAAACCGCATGATGAACTGAATGATCTCCGGCATGTTCGCCTGCGAGGTCGTCCCGCCGGAGAGAATCTGCATCGGCATCAGCACCAGAATCATCAGAATCCCCAGCTGCGGCATGTCGCGCGCGAAACAGGCCAGAAAGATTCCCAGCGAGGTCATCGCGAAGAGGTTGATCAGCACCCCCAGCATGAACAGCCAGAAGGAACCCGCAATCGGAATGCTCAGGAACTGGTGAATCACCATGAACAGGGAGAACCCGGTCACCACCAGCACCACCAGCGACATCGACCAGATCTTGGAGATCATGATCTCCACCGGTTTGACCGGCGTCACCATCAGGTGCTCCAGCGTCCCCCGTTCCCGTTCGCGAATCAGCGCGGCCCCGGTCAGGATGAGGGCGATCATGGCGATGTTGTTGACCAGTTCGCTCACCGCCCCCTCCCAGCTCTTCGTCAGATTCGGGTTGAAGCGGTTGCGGATGATGATATCCGCACTGTAGACAGGTCCATCGCTCTGCGTTTCCTCGCCGAGGAAGCTGTTCACCTCGCGGTTGATGATCTGCTGAATGTAACCGTTCCCCGTAAAGGCCTGGGACATGCGGGTGGCGTCCACATTGACCTGCACTTCCGGGTTGTCGCGGGCCAGCACCTTCTCCTGGAACGACGGCGGAAACACCACCACAAAGGTGTATCGCCCCTGATCCATCACCTTGTCGATGTCCGCCCGGGAGATCTTCTCCGGCTTGAGAAACAGCGGCGGAATGAAGGCGTCGCCGATCCGTTTGCTCAGGGCCGAGCCGTCCTCGTCCACGATGGCGATGGCGGCGTTGGAGATGGCGTCCGGCACGGATTTCGCCCCCATGTAGACGTTCACGCTGAACGCGTAGATGATCAAAACAACCAGCAACGGATCCCGGAACAGGCCGACGATCTCCTTGCAGCCGAGACTGAAAATATGTCGAAGCGATTCCTTCATCGTTCAACGCTCCTGTTTTCTTTGCGAAAGGATTCCAAGCCCGCAGATGACCGCGATCTCCGCCGTCAGAATCAGAACCGGCACCGCCATGTCGGCGAAATAGAGCCCCTTGTTGAATACGCCGCGGCTGATGAGCAGCATGTAGGTCGTCGGATACACGTTGCCCACGATGCTGCTGAGACTGCCGTCGTTCGGCACCGGATTGGTCAATCCGCACAGCTGCGAAGCCGGCAGCATCGTCGCAATCATGGTCAGAAAGATCACCGCAATCTGGCTCCGGGTCACCGACGAGCAGAGCAGCCCCATGCCGGTCGAGAGAATGCAGTAGATGAAGAGCGCCCCCAGCAGCAATGGGATGCTTCCCTTGATCGGCACGTCGAACAGAAAGACCGCCATCAGCACCAGCAGCACGGCGCTGGCGAACGAAAACAGCACGTACGGCAGCTGTTTCCCGAGCAGGAATTCCGAACGCCGCACCGGCGTGACGTACAGGTTGATGATCGACCCGAGCTCCTTCTCGCGCACCACCGACAGCGCCGCCAGAACGGCCGGAATCATCATCAGCAGCAGAGGAATCACCGCGGGAACCATCGCCGGCAGGCTCAAGACATCCGGATTGTACAGATAGCGGTTCTGTACGGAAACCTCCGTCGAATTGTCCGGCTGCTGCCGCTCCCGGTACCGCTGCTGCCAGAGCGAATGCACCCCCTGGGCATAGCCGCCGATCGTCTCCGCCGTCGAGGGATCTCCGCCGTCGACCCAGTACCCGACGGCAGGATTCTCCCCCCTCTGAACGTCGCGGCCGAACGAAGGCGGAATCTCCACCACCATCTGCAGTTCACCGCTCTTCATCCGCGTATCGAGTTCGGCATGGCCGTTCACCGGCTCGTGAATGTTGAAGTAGCGCGGCGCCCCGTAGAGGCCGAGCAGATACTCCCGGCTCAACTCACTCTGATCCCAGTCCAGGACCGCCACGTCGAGATGCTCCACATCCATGTTGATCCCGTACCCGATCACCATCATGAGGATCATCGCACCGAACAGGGCGAGAGTGGTCCGGATGCGGTCCCGCCGCAACTCCAGCAGCTCCCGCCAGAAGCAGGTGTAGAACCGGCCGAAATCAAAGATGTGTTCGCGGAAAAAGCTCCTCTTTTTCCGCTTTTCCGCCACGGCCGGAACGCCGGTGCCTTCGGCGGCCGCTTCCGCCGCTTCGGCCGCTCCGCGGTCGGCGTCCTCCAGATAACCGATGAACGCATCCTCCAGCGTCGCGGCGGAGCGCGCGGCGATCAGCGCCTCCGGCGTGTCGCAGGCGAGCGAACGGCCCGCGTGCATCAGCGAAATGCGGTCACAGCGCGCGGCTTCGTTCATGAAGTGAGTCGTGATGAACACCGTGACCTTGTCGCGGCGCGAAATCTCGATGATGAGCTCCCAGAAGCTGTCCCGCGCCACCGGGTCCACGCCGCTGGTCGGTTCGTCCAGAATCAGGATCTGCGGACTGTGAATGACTGCCGCGGCCAGCGACATGCGCTGCTTGATCCCCAGCGGCAGCTGGGAGGGGAGCCGGTTCGCCACGCCGGTGAGATCAAACCGCTCCAGCATCGCCTCCACCCGGTTGGGAATCTCCTCCGGCGCGATGTCGTAAAGTCGGGCGTACAACTCCAGATTTTGCCGCACCGTGAGCTCGTTGTAGAGCGAGAACAGCTGGGTCATGTACCCGAGGTGCTTCCGCGTTTCCAGCGACTCGCCGTCGATCGGCTTGCCGAAGAGTTTCGCCACCCCTTCGGTCGCCGGCTGCAGCCCGGTCAGCATCCGCATCGTGGTGGTCTTACCGCAGCCGTTGGAGCCGAGAAAGCCGAATATCTCGCCGCGCCGGATCTTGAAGTTGACGTGATCGACCGCGGTGAAGTCACCGAACCGCTTGGTCAGATTCTCCGCCTCGATCGAAATTTCCCCATCCGTTTCCAGCGGCGGAACCACGAGTTCATGATGGCCGGCGCGTTTCTCCTCCGGCAGCAGTTGGATGAAGGCCGCGTCCAGATTCGGGCTCGCGGTTTTCTTCAGCAGCTCCTCCGGCGTGCCGGTGTCGAGAATGTGCCCGTCATCCATGGCGATCAGCCAGTCGAACCGCTGGGCCTCATCCATGTATGCGGTGGCGACGATCACGCTGAGATCAGGCTGTTCCTTCTTGATGTTGTCGATGAGATCCCAGAACTGGCGCCGGGCCAGCGGGTCCACGCCGGTGGTGGGTTCATCCAGCACCAGCAGGTCCGGGTCGTGGATGAGGGAGCAGCAGAGCCCGAGCTTCTGCTTCATTCCGCCGGAGAGTTTGCCCGCCGGGCGGTCGAGAAAGCGGTAGAGGCCGGTGCTCCGGGTCAGCCGGTCGATCCGGCGGCGGCGCTCCTCCGCGTCCTGCCCGAAGAGCCGGGCGAAAAACTGCAGATTCTCTTCGACCGTGAGGGTAAAATAGAGATTCCTACCAAGTCCCTGCGGCATGTAGGCGATTTTCGGGCAGATCCGGTTGCGGTGCTCTGCGCTGCGCATATCCCCGCCCAGCACGTGGAGCTCCCCTGTCTGCATGGCGTGCGCCCCGGTGATCAGCGAAAGCAGCGTCGACTTGCCGACGCCGTCCGGACCGATCAGGCCGATCAGTTTGCGCGGCGGAAGCGCCAGCGTCAGCCGTTCGATGCCGATCGTCCTGCCGTAGGAGAGCGAAAGATCATGGAATTCCACAACCGGGGCGTTCCGGCGGTCATCCATCGAGATTGACGACATATTTCATCTCCCTGAGAGTTCCAGACAAAAGCGCGACGGCTCCGGGAATCACTTCGCCGGCCGCAGGGTCTTGACCGGAGCACTCTGCCAGTCGGCTTGCGGATCGAGCTTCACCCAGGCGACGCCCGGCAGACCGGTTTTGACGTTGGAGATATACTGCCGCAGTTTTTCCGCGTCGAGGTTGGCCTTGATGCGGAACATGAGCTTTTCCCGCTCGACCTGGGTCTCCACGCTTTTCGGCGTGAACTGGGCCACCGGATCGATGTAGGTGACCCGGGCGTTGATCGCATACTGCGGCGCCGCGTCGAAGATCAGCTTCACCTCGGCCCCCATCTGAACTCTGCCGGCGATGCTCGTCGGCAGGAAGAAGGTCATGTAGGTGTCGGTGAGGTTGACCAGATTCATCACCCGGCCGCCGGCGGAGAGCACCTCCCCTTCATGGGCGAGCAGATACTGAATGCGCCCATCGTAGGCGGCGACCAGCGTGCTGTCGGCGAGGTCCGCTTCGATGCGCTGGAGCTCCGCCTTCTGTTCCGCGACCCGCCCCTCCGCGGCGATGACGTTGGCCCGGGCATATTCGAGATCGGCCTTCGCGTTGTTGTACTGTGTTTCGGCCTCGTCGAACACGCGCTGGCTCACCGCGTTGCTGCTGATAAGCGCGCTCTGACGTTTGAACTCCTTCTCCGCCCCGGAAAACGCGCTCTCCTTGAGTTTGACGGTTGCCCGGGCCATGGCGAGTTCGCCCTCCTGCACTTTGATGTTGGCGAGAGTTGCCGCTTTTTCCGCCTCCAGCGTGTTGGTCTGCATCTGCACGAGCTTGTCGCCCTTTTTCACCAGATCGCCTTCCTTGACGAAGATCTTCTCAATTCGCCCGGCCAGCTTGGAGGAGACATAGATTTCAGTGGCCTCGAGCCGGCCGTTGCCGCTGTAGAACTTCGGATGAAGCATCGCCTGCGCGCGCCGATAGTTCCAATACGCATACCCCCCGATGCCGGCGACGGCGGCAATCACGACCAGGATGATAATCCACTTCTTCATGGCGACGGAAATCCTTTCTTATGTTGCTGATTGCAGGAATTCTTCAAAAAACGGTACCGGGGGGCACAGAAAACGGCGGCATCCAGGCAAAATTCCCCAAGCGGCAAAAACGCCAGTCTCCGCAATCTTTCCAGGACAGCCGCTCCCCTCATTCCCCGCCGGCAGCCGGCCGTCAAAATGACAAATATATCTTTTACTATACCGCCGCAGAGACGATTTTTCAAGTTCTCAGCAACCGGAGAGAGGCCGAGTATCAAGGTCATTGATTTCAGCAGATTCATGTACTGCTATTGCAAAGTCACTTGAAACGCAGGAGATCACCACAGGCATCTGCGCCCTCCATGCCATTCTTCCGGCAGTTTTCCCGGAAGCTGACCGTCTCAAAACAGCAGCGTTTTCTCCCGTCAACCGGAACGGCTCCAGAGCTCTCTCCGCAACCGCTTGCAACAACACCATTCAACGGCAAAAAAACAGCGGTGTTTCCCGCAAAGGAAAATCACCGCTGTTCCTGACCTGAAAAGTCGTACTTCTACCAGCTTTTCAATGCGCACTGCTCGTTGAGCACATCGTAATCACTGACAAGCGAATTTCTATCGAGTGTCTCCACATGCCCGTCAAGCATTCCGCAGTTGACTCTGCCGTCATGGATCAGATGAAACCGGTAGTCCTGCATCGATGCATCCGGAACAATGGTGTGATTCGGATCGCTCCAGGTATCACGCTGAGCGCTGCAGCCCAGAAACAATGTTTTTGACGCAGATGAAACCTGCGCCGGAATCCAGTGACCATAAGCAAAGTAAATCCCGACCCGGAAGAATCCCCTCACCCCTTCCTTGCTGGGAGCGGTCAGGCCAAAGGTCTTCATGGCCGCATACTGCTGCGATTGATTCCATCCCCAGGTTCCACGGGTTGTCGGCGACTGCGTACAGACCAGATGGGACTTCTGCCCCAGAGCCGGCCGACGCTCGATTCCCGCGGCAATCAGTTTCGCCGCCCAGGCAGAATCGTCGTTGCCGTCAGCATCCGCATGGTCGTTTCCATCTTTGCCGCTGGGCATATGACCGTTGAAGCTGTCCGCATAGATCATCAGCGAAGAAAGAGTCTGTTTCTGTCGGGAAACGCAGCTGATGGTATCCGCCCGGGTCCTCGCTTTATTCAAGGCGGGCAGCAACATGCCCGCGAGGATTGCGATGATCGCAATGACTATGAGCAATTCAATCAGAGAAAAACATCTGCGGCAACCGATACATTCCTTTTTCATGAAAACCTCCTTTTCCAGCTTACAAGACTCTGCTTTGCTCTCAACACATTTGTACATCAAATGCGAAACCTCCTGCGATCCAGAAGATTCCGAAGGGAACACAACGAAAATTTTCCGTATCGTAACACCAATCGGTCTTCCGAAACCGTGCAGCCGGAACAGTGCCGTCACTCCATCCCACTACCGGTTTCGGCAGGCAACGTTTCTTCGCTTTCACGGCACTCATACAGTCTCTCTGCAAAACGGCGACTGCAGTTCACCATATCAGGATAAGGAGTATCGGTAACATCCACGAAACCGATCTGCATATTTTCTCCATCCTGCGGCCGTCCCAGTGCCGGTTCGTCGCAATACATGAAATAGTGCGCACCTACGATGAAAGGATTGCGCCGGGCGCTTTTCAGATAGTTGAGACAGGCAGCGGCGCGCTCCTTTTGTGTGCTTTCTCCACGAATGCCGTGATGCGGCGGGCCGTAAGAGGAGCACCCGATATGCCACTCTCCGATCAGCACCGGCACATCGAGTCCTTCGGGCAGAGCAAAGGCATCCAGAGATTTCCAATAGATGTTAAAACTGACCACATCCAGAAACTTCGCCGCCTCGACGATAAGATCCGGTCGAGCCAGATTGTCGGAGATGAACCGGCATCCCAGCAGCAATTTCCAGGGAGCAAGCCGTTTCTGTATGGTACGAGCCGTCTCAAAGTAACGCCGAACCAGCATTCGGTCGAATTCACGCAGATCCTCCAGACTTTCCGGGGTATGCGGTTCATCCCGGCTCTGAAGCAGACTGGAGAAGTCGGCATGACTTCTTCCCCATGCCTCATTGAGCTTTGCAATGGAACCGTATTTCTCACGCAGATGCTTGACAAATGCTTTTTTTGCCGCCTGAGTTGCAGGAGAACGAACGCCCCCCCGGGCCAGGGAGGTACCGTCCCCCCAGCTGATCTCATTTCCAAAGAAAAATCCGATGCAGAGCGGATCATCGATTCTTCGTTGCTGTGCAATCAAACTTTTTTCGATGGAACGGGCAAAAGCAGGGTCAAATACGTCGGGGAAATTCTGCCAGTAGCCTTTATCTCCTGCAATCAGAGGCGAACGGCTCTCGATGGTCGCGGTATACGGGAGCGTCCCGGTATCATAAATGCGAGACATGCTCCAGTTGCCAATCGTGTTAAATCCCCACGACCGGAGTCTCCGGGGGGCAAGTTGCACAAAAATGGCTTCATATCCGCTGCCGTATTTTCGAAACTGATTCCAGCGCAGAAAGTCAACCACTTTCACTTCAGCGAATCCGCGAGCCCGGTAAAAGCCGATGGGATTGCGGTAAACGGAGAAAAATGGGGAGCTGGCCTCCGGCAGAGCCTCAAAGCAGTTTTCATGAAGATCCAACCCGAATTCGATCCGATTGTTCACACAATTCAAACCGAAGGACCAGAAGAGATTTCCCGCCGGATCGACCAGCCACCACCGTCCATTCCGTTTGATCGGATAAAATCCCCCCCGCTTCTCCAGAGCCGGTCCGGCGGCCCAGCCGCCAAAGCGGTTGATACCGGCAACCTGCGGATACAAGGCAAGATCTGCGGCCTCCTCCCGACGTCGCAACAGAAATTCACTCTCATCGTGCAGCTTTCCCGGCCATTCCCCGTGACGATACTGACCAAACCGGTCGATGCAGGGATAGAATTTCTCTGCAGGGGAAACCGGCTGAAGACGATCCCTTTCTTCAAAACGGCTGACAAACTTGAGATCTCCTATTTCAAAGCGTTCCATGCGTGTGCTGCGATAGGTGTAAAAACGGATCTCCGAGAGTTTTCCATCCGGCAGAGAACGTTTATGCTTTGTACGGTCAAACGGCCGTTGCAAGCCGAACGGAGAGTCTGGATCGCTGTTTACGAAAACAGGGTAAGGAAGTATCACACGTCGACGCTCTCCCGGAGCAAGCATGACCGCATCAGCAACCTGATGGGCGAACAGTGCGGGCTGATGCGTCACAAGTTCGCACTCAAACTTTGCCGCGCGATCCGAAAGATTGCGCACGGAGAAACGGAATGCTTCATACTTGGAGACATCCGCCGGAGCCGGCAGTGCAACTCCCTGCCAGTGAGAAGAAGCGTCAGGACGTGTCGTCAATATCAGAGAATCGGCCTGCAAAGCAACTTCCCCTTTCCCAATAGGAGTTCCAGGACAAAGCGTCACGGAAAGTTCAGCAGCGGCAAGCACCCCGGCACACAGCGGTAAAAGAAGACAATTTAGCAAAAAAAACTTCATTC